>DASRNL010000127.1:0-2794 GCA_035647415.1 Sphaerochaeta sp.
GTCTATGACAACATGGCATTCGGCTTGAAGATTCGAAAGTTCCCCAAGGAAGAGATTGACCAGCGCGTCCGCGAAGCGGCAAAGATGCTGGAGATTGAAGAACTCCTTGAGCGAAAGCCCAAGGCACTCTCCGGAGGACAGCGCCAGCGTGTTGCCGTCGGTCGAGCAATCGTCCGCCAGCCGAAGGTCTTCCTCTTTGACGAGCCGCTCTCCAACCTTGACGCGAAGCTTCGCGTACAGATGAGAGCAGAGATCTCCTCACTGCATAACCGCCTGAAGGCAACGATGATCTACGTAACTCACGACCAGGTTGAAGCGTTGACGATGGCTGACGTTATTGTCGTTATGAAGTTTGGTATCATCATGCAGACCGGTGGACCCCTTGAGCTCTACAACGAACCTGCTAACAAGTTCGTCGCTGGCTTTATTGGATCGCCCCCGATGAACTTCCTCGAAGTCATGGTCGAAAAAGATGGCACCGATATCTACGCCAACGAAGGAACCTTCCGCCTCAAGGCAAACGCCAAGCAGAAGAAGTTCCTCACCCCCTACGTCGGTAAGCGTGTTACCTTCGGTATCCGCCCTGAAGACGTGGTCTTCAGCAACACCCCTGTTGATGGAGAGACAATCGACGGCGTAGTCAACGTAGTTGAGCCCTTGGGCAGTGAGACGCACGTCTACATCGCCACCTCGAAGAGTCAGGTCATCGGTAAGATCGATCCGACCCTCGTACCGGCACCGGATACGAAGATCTCCCTGATCCCCGATATGGAGAAGGCAAAGTTCTTCGACTTCGAAACCGAGAACGTCATTCAATAACTACTAGCGATGAAAAGCTAAACCGGCCCGCGATGGGCCGGTTTTTCTTACTTCGTTTCTCTCTTTCAGGGCGCTGGCAGTACATTCTCACGCCAACGGATATCCTCTACCACTAAATAACAGCTAGGATCGATACTACGAGCGAGGGAAAGCACCTGCTGTGCATCGCGTCGGCGCACTTGCACATAGAGCAAGGCGACCGCCCCATCGCGCCCCTGCCCGGAGAACTCGGTCACCCGGAAGTTCTCTTCGCGCAAGGTGGTGGCAACTGCACTCCCTTGGGAGGTGAATACTTTCACCACCTGATCGCCGATCTTCAGCTTTCCCTCCAAGGTGATACCGACAAAGGTGCCAGTAGCAAACCCGAGAGCAAACGCGAAGGCAGTCACCGGAGCGGAGAGGTCGCTGAGTACTTTAGAGACAGCAAAGACCCAAATCAAGGATTCAAAAAAGGCGATCCAGAAGGAGAATACCCGCTTACCGCGGATAATCATCGCATGACGCAAGGTTGCAAGCGAAACATCAAAGACGCGGGCGACAAAGATCATGGCAGCTAGGAGAAGGGTTTCTTTGGTAAACACAGAATCAACCTCAACAAAAAGATGGGAGACAACAACGTGTCCCCCTTAAGAGTACGAAAGTTTTGCCCCAGAGGCAATTCTATTCGCTAAAGATCGCCCGATAGATAGCAGCCACCGCTTCAGAGGCACGAATCTCATCGACCCCAACCAGCACACTGGTCGGGCTGCTGCCATAGTTAAGGAAGTGTATGGTGATACCCTGCTCCTCCAAGGCGGCTGTGATGATGCTCACCAAAGAGGGCTGTTCGTTGATCTTCGATCCCACCACCCCCAGGACTGCACAGCCGGTGGCAACCGAGATGCTATCCAAGGAGTACTCATCTGCCAACCGGTCACACATCGCTGCTACGACCTTCTCGTTTGCCTGTTTTGCATCAAAGAACCAGACGATCGAGTCGATCCCAAAGAGGGAGAAAGCGGGTTTAACACCAAAGACTCGCATCATCGTCAACAGACCACGGCGGATACCGACATGCTTGTTGAGCATCAACTTCTGGATGGTCAGCCGCGTATAGCCACCGGTAGCGGCTACTCCAACCACTCGCTTCTTAGTTTCTTTGCTCTCCGGGAGAATCCACGTTCCAGCAGCTTCTGGGTCGTTGGTGTTCTTTACATTGATTGGAATCTGCACCGCGATCACCGGAGCGATCGCCTCCTCATGGAAGACCCCTGCTCCGACTCCTGCAAGCTCACGGATCTCCTGGTAGGTCATCTCTTCGATCACCTCTGCCCCGGAGACCAAGCGTGGGTCGATACGGTAGATTCCTGAGACATCGGTCCAGTTCTCATAGACCTCAGCGCCGCTTGCTCGGCTGAGAATCGCACCGGTGATATCGCTGCCACCTCGGCTAAAGGTCTGGATCATTCCATTGGTATTTGAGCCATAGAAGCCAGGCACCACATACCGTGTACCCTCCTCTAAGGCAGCAGAGAGGTTTGCGTAGCTGATTGGATCGACACCCCCATCGGCTTCGATGATAATCAAGTTTTCAGTGTCGAGGAACTCCCACCCGAGGTACTCGGCAATCAAGCGTGCTGAGAGGTACTCCCCTCGACTTGCAGCATAGACTGCCCCCTCCCCCGCTTCGATCCGTGAACGCACTTCGTTGAAAACAGGGGTGAAGAACTCTGCATTGATTTGAAGATTGGCAAGGATATCAGTATACCGCTCTTCAATCGCATCGAGGATTTCACTGCTGTTTTCATCATTGGCTACCGCCTCAGCGCTCTGGTAGAGCAGGTCGGTGACCTTCACATCGTCGCTGTTGCGTTTGCCAGGGGCGGAGACGACAAGGATCTGCCGCTGTGCATCAGCGTCGAGGATCTCTTTAACTTTTTTAATCTGCTGGGCATCTGCTACTGAGCTGCCACCAAACTTACATACGATCATAGCT
>DASRNL010000128.1:0-10941 GCA_035647415.1 Sphaerochaeta sp.
GATGAAGAGAATAGACTGCTCTTTCGCTCCACCACCTTGTGGGCGATTCTGGAGACCGAAAGCGGGAGACCGCAGCGACCGAAGATCTATAGCGATCAGATCATCACCCCCGCGGCTGACGACCCCGATCACCCGATTAGCGTCACCATCGCCAAACCGCTGATCAAAGATACAAGCTGGGCCATGCTCGATGAGACCGATGTATTGCTCACCTACGATGACTTTGATAGCAACCTCCATGTGAACAACCTCAGCTATCTCTCTTGGGCCCTCGGTGCGCTGCCATCGACCTTCCGCGATGGGTATAACTGCTCACATATCGATGTCTCCTTCCTCAGGCAGACCTTCCTAGGCGACACCCTAGTGGTACGCACCTGGGCAAAAACGGCTGCGGAATTAGAGGGTGGTGAGCCTGAAGTGTTTCAACAGATCGTCCGCCTGACAGAGGAGAAGGAGGAAGTGGTATGGGAGGGGTTGAGTGGGTGGCGGGTGCGAGAGACCTTTACTCCGTAAGACGGCGCAGTGTCGGCTGCTTACCTAAAAGCAGGCCGATCGCCGCCCGTTCCAAGAGACCGTATCGATAGGAGTTGGCGCTAAAATAGCAGTACCAGCACGCCTCGCTCTCTTTGTAGTGCACATCACAGCTGAGCAAGAAGGAACTCGCCCACCCCGTCTCTGGGGTGCTCAAGAGCACGTTTCGTGCACTCTGACTCCAGGAAAAGCCATCGCTGCTCTGTAGCTGGATAAGGGCTGAAACCGCCTTCTTGTGCTTCTCGTCCCAGTAGTAGGCGCTCTCTAAGGCGACAAACCCCCGCTCCAAGGCTACGATGCGAACCCGCCCCACTGCGAGGCTCTGGTTATTGCTATCGGCGCTGGAGCTGATAATAGGCTCCCCATCATCATAGGGGATGTAGGGGCCAAGCGCGCTGGAGCTGATCGCTACCGCGAGGCTCTGAGTCGCACGCTCTCGGGTACCAAAGATAGGGCGTTCGCCCACTCCGTAGTAGAGACGGTACTCCCCTCCTACATTAAGGAGCTGCGGGCTGCTTAGGCAATCCACGCCCAAGGCATCGGCCTCCACCAAGGTCACCGCCTCGCCAAAGCGCACCAGATCTTCGCTGCCGATGATCTTGATCTCTGAGCGGCTCTTACGCGAGCCAAACTTTCTCTTGAAGGAGTTTGCCCGACTCTCGTAGAGGAGGTACCACATCCCATCGTCGAAAAAGAGCGAGGGGGTACGCCCCCGATAGACGACCAGTTTTTCAGTCTGCCAGCTGATGCCGTTCTCACTGCTGAAGTGCTCGATCCCCAAAAGGCTCTGGGCAAAGAGGTGCCAGCGCCCATCGGGGCTCTGTTCAGGAAAGAGGAAGGCGGGCTCGCCTACCCGGCGGAGGTTCCATCGCCCTCCGATGACCGGATCTTCGCTGAAGGGGTACCAGCTGAGACGAGAAAAATCAGCTGCGCTTCTCTCCATCGCTTATTTCCTCTTTCGGTTGCGTCCGAAGAGCGGGACGAGCTTGTTCTCCAGATCAAAGCGATTGGTCGCCCACTTGAGGAGGCGGGAGTAGAGAAAGAAGCTTCCTGCGATTGAGACAAGGAAGGTCAGAGCAAAGAGGATCGGAGCAGCCTGGCTCTCTGGGCTGACAAAGAGGTTGATAAGGATCAGGCAAATAAAGAACACCACCAGCATCAGCAGGATGTTGACCAGGGTCGCTCCAATCATAAAGAGCACAGTATAACGGCGTTTAGACATCTGTTTCGTCTCCTTTAGAAACCAGTAACAAGAGGGCGAGTAAAATCCCACTGACCACCAAGGTCGCATCGGCGACATTGAAGGTGGGCCATCGTTCAAACCCGAGGAATCCGTAGACCTTCACACTGATGAAGTCCACGACCCGAAATGAGCGGAAGATACGATCGATCAGGTTCCCCAGCCCTCCACCGAGGAAGGCGGCGAGCACCCAGCGATCGATTACTCTGAGCTCGGTACGTGGGTGTAGTAATAGGATAAATGCAGCCACGACTAAGAGCAAGGGCAAGAGGATAAAGGCTACGATCTTTATCCAGATCGCCAAATCAGTCCCCATGCTGAAGGCGATCGCCGTATTGCGTACGTGCACGATCGCCAAAAAATCCCCTAAGAACCGATACCCGATCGCGTTCTCGGCGATGGTGGTCACCACCCACGCCTTGCTCGCTTGGTCGGCAAGGATGATCAAGACGGTCAGGAGAAAGGGCAGGTAGCGTTGGCGCTTGGTACTCATAGCGCTCTACAATCCGGTGGGCTTATCGATGAACGATACCACCAGACCGAAGCGTTCACTGAGGTGCGCCCCGAGGGCTTTGACCCCGAAGACTTCGGTCTCGTAGTGCCCACCGCCGATGAGGTTCACCTGATGCTCAAGGGCCTCATGGTAGGCTTCGTGTTTGATCTCTCCGGTGATGAAGAGATCCAGATCTTCAGCGATCGCACTGCCAAGGCTATCGCTGGCCCCTCCGCTGACAATCCCCACACTGCTGATCTGTTTTTTCCCGTGCTCAAGCACCACCGGGTTGCTAAAGCCTAAACGCTCACAGACCCACTGGATGCTTTGAGGCGTGGCAAAACTCCCCTTGAAGCCGATTGGCACCCCGCGGTAGGGGGCGAAGGCTTCGACCTCTTCTAAGCCGAGGATCTGAGCCATCTGGGCGTTGTTGCCTACCTCTGGGTGGGCATCGAGGGGCAAGTGCGCTGCATAGAGGCTGACCTGGGCATCGAGGAGGGTCTTAATTCTGCGGTAGTGCGCTCCGGTGACAGCGATCGGAGAACCCCAGTAGAGGCCGTGGTGCACCAAGAGCAGGTCGCTCTTCTGTGCCACTGCCGCCTGGAAGGTAGCGAGCGAGGCGTCGACTGCGAGGCTGATACGCTCTATATCGCCTCCCGCTGGATCGCCGACCACCAGGCCGTTGAGGCTATAGTCAAAGCTGCTGAAAGCATCAATCTCCAAATAGGAATCTAAGTAGCGGAATAACTCATCTCTATTCATGTCCTCAGTATAGAGAGTTGACACCAATTATTCCACCACCTATAGTTCGACCATGGCTGAAAAACGTGCTCGAGTCCTTCCCCTCTCCTACGAGGATGCCTCCTTTTCAATCCCCCTAGAGACGATCGCCCGTTGTAAAGCGATGGGCAGCGATGAAGTTGTCGTCGGACAGCCGCGGGCGCTGCGGAGCCTGGAGATGGGGCTTTCGATCACCACCGGTGGGTATAATATCTACGTCAGTGGCGACAGCGGCAGTGGACGGCACAGTGCGGTCAAGCACGCCATCGAGGAGGCTATCAGAGAGGAGCCACTGCTCTTTGATATCGCCTATGTCCACAACTTTGGCCAGCCGGACAGCCCGATGATCATCGTTCTGCCGGCAGGGATTGGCAAGCGCTTCAGCGATGCCCTGCTCTCCTTCAACCAGGACCTTTTGGTCCTGATCCGCAGCCAAAAGGATTTTCTCTCCCAAGCACAGCTGCTCATCGACAACCTAGAGGAGCGCTTCAGCTACCCGACACTCGATCTCTACTACAGCGCCCTGCGCACCGAAATCATCCGCTTGGCGAAGCAGATCCCCTACCTCGATGAGGAGGCGATCAAGAGCCAAGGGCTCGCCAGCAAGTACCAAGCGAACCTCGTGGTGAACCACGAACACTCCACCGCCCGTCCCTTCATCACCGAAGGGCACCCCTCACACACCAACCTCTTTGGCTCAGTCGACACCAAGGCCAAGCACCCCCACCTCGGACTGCACGCCGGCTCGCTGCTCTTAGCCAGCGGAGGCTTCATCCTCATCGACGCCGAGGACCTGCTCTCCGAAAGTGGGCTCTGGGAGGCACTAAAGCGCTTCTTGGATGCCAACGCCTTGGCGGTCTCCGGCGGCCTCTCCCCCCGCGGTGAGATCGCCGGCACCCCGATCCGCCCGCAGATGGCGAGTCTGCCGGTGAAGGTGATCCTCATCGGCACTGAAGAGACCTACGATATGCTCAGCGAGGAGGATGATCGCTTCCTCTCCCTCTTTAAGGTCAGCGCCCAGTTTGACTATCAGATGGAGCTCAACGACCACTCGATCGCCCAAACAATCGCCAATATCCTCCGCTACCAAGCACAAAAGGGCCTGTTGCCGATCACCGACTGCGCCTTGGCAGAGATCCTGCGCTATAGTGCCTGGTATGTGGAGAGCCGCAGCCACCTGAGCACCCACTTCTCAGTCCTCTACGACCTCATCGAGGAGGCCTCCTGGTGGGCAAAAAAACATCAGGCGAAAGCGATCGATGGGAAGCTGCTGCTGGCAGTCAACGCTGAGCGGGATTATATCTCCTCGATCAGCGAGATGCGGATCAACGAGGAGATCCAAAGTGGGGAGCTGATCATCAGTTTAAGCGGCACCAAGGTGGGGGTCGTCAACGGGCTTGCCGTCATCGACCGCGGTGCGGTCTCCTTTGGAACACCGACGGTGATCAGCTGCACCGTCGCCCCGGGAAGCGAGGGGATCGTAAACATCGAGCACGAGGCGGGCTTAAGTGGGGAGATCCACGACAAGGGGCTTTTGATCCTCGAGGGCTATTTGCGCAAGCATTACGCCCGAAGTTTCCCGCTTTCGATCTACGCAGGCATCGCCTTTGAACAATCCTACGCTGAGGTGGACGGCGATAGCGCCTCCTCCAGCGAGCTCTATGCGCTGCTCTCGGCGGTGGGAGAGCTGCCGGTACGCCAGGATATCGCTGTCACCGGGTCGGTCAACCAGATGGGGATGATCCAGCCAGTGGGTGGCATCAACGAGAAGATCGAAGGCTTCTTCCGCACCTGCCGAACCACCGGTCTCACCGGCAGACAGGGGGTGATTATCCCGATTCAAAATGTCCGCAACTTGATCCTCAGCGCCGAGGTGTTGGAGGCGATCGAGGAGAAGCAGTTCTTCCTCTGGGCGATCAGTACGATCGACGAGGGGATGGTGCTGCTCACCGACCGCCCTGCAGGGGTACGTAACGCCAAGGGCAACTACCCGACAGGTAACTTCAACTACCTCATCGAAGCACGATTAAAGCAGATGTACCAGGCGGTTTCGGCCAACCGCGGCTAAGCGCTATACCATCGCTGCAGCATAATCGCAGTAGCTACCGAGACATTCAACGACCCCTTGCTTCCGCCTAAGGCGATACTCACTCGCCCCAGCGAGGCAGCTGCAGCACGTAAAAAGGGATCGGTGATCCCCAGCTCTTCACCGCCGACTACTGCTACCCCCCGCTCAGGGAAAGCGAAGCTCCCTACCTCTTCTCCCCCACTCTCTAAAGCGAAGATCGGCAGATCTAGCTCAGCAAGACGATGTAATAACGCTGCCTCTTCGAGGACCTCCCAATCGACACTCTCCACCGTCCCTAAGGCGGTGCGCTTTGAGCGACGATGCAACGGCGAAGCGCTCCCTGCAACTAAGAAGATCTTTGCAATCCCAAAGGAGTCGGCGCTGCGAAAGATCGAACCGACATTAAAGGGGGAGCGGATTCGATCGAGGATTAGATACCGCTCATAGATCGTTCGGGCGCTGCTATCGAGCATCCCATCATCGCTGAGCTGATCCCAGTCGGCGACACTCTCTCCGAGCTCAGCTAAGAGCTGGTAGTGGGCATCGAGCAAGGCGACCTTCAGCTGCTCAGGGTCCCCTGCTTCAATGAGGGAGCGTGCGCGCCCAAGGTAGGGCCTTGGCGCTGCTCCAAGGTGTGAGTCGGCGGTAGTCTCGGTCAAAGCGATGAGATCTCGGAGGTAGATGGGGTTGCACCCACTCTGGGCGCACTGATAGAAGAGCCGGACGCACTTGGCAAGGCGGGAGCTTTCACTGAAGGTGGCGAGCTTACGGAGCGTTATCACTGAGTGCTCCTTTTACCAAGAGGGCGAACTCCCCTTTGATCGAAGCTCGTTCGCTGAGGGTTGCAAGGACTTCGGCAGCAGTGCCGCTGAGAAACTCCTCAAACTTCTTGGTCATCTCCCGTCCGATGATGAGCGTGCGCTCAGGCTCTAGGTCGGCAATCGCCTCCAAGGTCTTGAGAATCCGAAAGGGGCTCTCGTAAAGGACGAAGGCCTCTTGTCGACCCAAGAGCTCCTCGAGGCGCCGCTTGCGCCTGCCGCTCTTGGGGGAGAGAAAGCCTTCAAAGGTTATCGTCTTACCTACAACGCCGGCGACACTGACCAAGGCGGTCAGCGCGCTTGCTCCGGGAATCGGTACCACCGAATAGCCTCTAGAGCGCACCTGCTCCACCAGGCGGGACCCTGGGTCGCTGATCCCTGGAGTGCCGGCATCGCTGACAAAGGCGACACTCTTGCCCTCTGCCAAAAGAGAGATAATCCCCTCTGCCGAGGCGCTCTCGTTGTGGGCGTGGGTGGCGATCAGGCGCTTTGCCTTGATCTGGTAGTGCGAAAGAAGAATCGAGGTGTGCCGGGTGTCTTCGCAGGCGATCACATCGACGCTCTGTAGCGTCTGTACTGCTCGGTAGGTGATATCACTGAGGTTCCCGATTGGGGTTGCCACGAGGTAGAGGGTGCTCATAGTGGTAGTCTACACACTCGTCCTTCGGCGGACAAGCTCCCGCTTGGGTAAGATTTTTATTATGAGGCAACGGGTCTCAGTGGAGGTTTGATACTGCATCATGCCTGCCAGATTGGCATTTCTCACCCCTTGTGTTGGTTACTTTTACCACCTGAGTGGGTTTTTTGCCCATTCTCACCCTTGTTTTGCCTATTTTACTCAAATTCTCCTACTTGGCACGCACCTTGCAACAGGGTAAGTAGCAGAACATACACGCCGTCATGGCAGAAGGAGAAGATAATGGGAATTTTTTCAAGAATACGAGAGATTGTGAGTTCCAATGTGAACAGCGCCTTAGAGCGGATGGAAGATCCTGCAAAGATGATCGCCTTGATGATCCGCGAGTTGCAGGAGACCGAGAGCAGCGCTCGCGCCTCGCTCGCTCAGCGCAAGGGTGAGATCGCCTCTCTACAGCGGGAGATCGCCGATCGCACCGCCAGTGCAGCACGCTGGGAGGCTCGAGCAACCCTTGCAGTGGAGAGTGAGAAGGAAGAGCTCGCCCGCGAAGCCCTCTTCGCCAAGCACCAGGAGCTGAGCCGCATCGAACAGATAGAAGCACAGATTGGAGTGCTAGAGGAGTCGGTCGCAGCGCAGATGACGCAACTCTTGCAGATCAGCGACAAGCTCGCTGAGGTGAAGCAGAAGCAGCAGCTCTTAGTCGACCGTGCTAAGAGTGCTAAAGAGCGGCGAGCGGTCGCACAGACTTTGAAGAAGAGCGATAGCAGTGAGATCGCTGCCAAGTTCAGTGAACTCGAGAGCAAGATCGAGCGCCTCGAAGCTGAAGCGGAGCTGGAAAGCACAAGTTCACGTACCGACCTCGACGCCTTTATCCGCCTCGAAGCGGATGCCGAAATTGAGGCTGAACTCGCCCGCTTAAAAGAAGCGCAAGCGAAGCCTAAAAGCGCACCGAAGAAGTCAGCAGCAGAGGAGAAGAAGTCGTGAGAAGCCAGTACAACAGATATAGCAAAGAGCCAGTGTTGCTCGGTGTTTGTACAGCACTGAGCAGACGCACCGGCTTGTCGTTGACGTTGATTCGGATTATCGCCTTGCTCTTGACCTTGCGCTTTGGCGTACTCCCTGCTGCGATCACCTACTTTGCAGCAGCGTTGCTCCTCCCACCTCGATAACAAGGAGCTTCAGCAAAGAGAGCGGGCAGCTTGTATGTCCGCTCTCTTTTGTTAGAGGCGGTCTTGGTACTTGCGGTAGAGACCTCTGAACTGATCGTAGGTCAACGAAAGCAGCGCCGCTGCCTCCTTTTGACTGCCTTCACTGGCTCGTAATGCCTCTTTGAGGTAGGCAACCTCCAAGTTGACCTTTGCCTCTTCAAAGCGAGCGAGATCGAGCTGCTCCGTAGCTAGAGCTGGTGAATCACTCTCGATAAAGGGATTCTTAAAGGGGTCGAACTCCACCGACTCGATGAGGTTGGTATCGCTACGATAGACTGCGCGCTCCACCACATTCTTCAGCTCCCGCACGTTCCCAGGCCACTGGTACTCGTTCAACTGATCGAGCACCGCCATGGTAAATCGCACCGAGGGCTCTCGATTGCACTCCAAGGCCATCTTGTTGGCAAAGTAGTGGGCGAGCATGATGATATCCTCGGCCCGCTCCCGCAAGGGGGGTAGAAAGAGCACCTCGAAGGAGAGGCGGTCCAGGAGGTCCTGCTTGAAACGTCCTTGTTCACAGAGGGCCGGTAGATCAGCGTTGGTCGCTCCGATGATCCGCACATCGACCTCGTGGGTGACCGAGGAGCCGACCCGCTCGTAGGTGCCATACTCGACTACCCGCAGAATCTTCTCCTGCACCTCCAGCGGAATCAAGCCGATCTCATCGAGGAAGAGGGTGCCCCCTTGGGCCTCCTCAAATCTTCCCTTACGGGTCTTGGTCGCTCCGGTGAACGCCCCTTGTTCGTAGCCAAAGAGTTCGCTCTCGATCAACGAGGGAGGAAGCGCAGCACAGTTGACAGTCACCAGCTGCTCCTTCCACCGGGGTGAAAGGTAGTGCAGTCTGCGAGCTGCGAGCTCCTTACCACTGCCCCGCTCCCCGACTAAGAGCACCGAACGGTTGACCGTAGCTGCACGGCTGAGCTTGCTCTGGAAGGCTAAAAAGGCCTCGCTCTCCCCTAACGGCTGTTGGCGATGACCCCCACTCTCTGTTCCCATACTCGACTCCATATTGGTAAAATAGACCTTTGCTGGTAAGGAATACCAATAAAAGCCTATCATAGAGTCGCCACGCAGGGAAGCACCGGGGAGCCTATTCCTTGATAAATCGGCATTTAGCTGAAAGATTTCCATCCAAGGGACACTTGGCACGCTTCATGCATCGTTAGGAGTGTGATACTTTATATGAGGAGAGAGACATGGGAGTGTTTTCAAGATTCTTAGACATTGTGAATGCAAACATCAACGCTCTATTGGATAAGGCAGAAGATCCGGAGAAGATGATCAAGCTGATGATCCAGGAGATGGAGGATACCCTGATCGAGCTCAAAAGCTCGTGTGCCGCAAAGATGGCCAGTCGCACCAAGAGCGAGCGCAACTACCAAGAGACCCTCGAAGCGGTAGAGCGCTGGCAGCAGCGCGCTGAACTGGCGATCGCTAAAGCACGCGAGGATCTTGCCCGAGAGGCGCTTTTGGAGAAGCGGAGGGTCAGCGAGCTCCTAGATGGACTGAAGGCTGAGGTCAGCAGCTATGATGAGATTATCGTCGTTGCAAAAGATGAGATCAGACAGATCGAAGATAAGCTCGCTGCGGTGAAGCAGAAGTACCAGATGATGCTCGAGCGATCGCGCCGAGCACGCGAAGAGCGGAGTGCTCAGGAGACCCTGCGCCGTGCCGCTGATGAAGAGGCTTCCGCTCGCTTCAACGACATCGAGGAGCAGATCGACCGGATGCAAGCTGCCAATGAGCTCAACCGCTTCAACAGCCCGACGCTCGATGAGCAGTTCAGGGATCTGGAAGAGATGGAAGAGATCGAAGCTGAACTGGCAGAGCTGCGCAAGCGCGCTGGTCGCTCATAAGGGGGAGGATGATGACAGCAGTACCAATTCTGATAGTTATTTTTGTCTTCGTTATCATCATCAGTGTCCTCGACCAGAAGCACTCGTTACGCAAACGTACCATCGATGCGACGCTACGGATGCGCGAGATGGAACTCGGCCTGCCTCCGGGTACCTACAGCGGATATAAGGGCAAAGGAAGAAAGGGGTTCAAGGAGGAGGATCTGGAGAAGTTGCTCAAGTCCTTCAAACCTGCCGCTGCGACCTCCAGCAAAGATCTCCAGGAGGGGATCGAGGAGCTACGAGATCGCTTAGCGAACCTGGAGACGATAATGAAAGGTGAGGCAGAGAGAGGAGTATGATAGCTATGGCAAATGAACTATATCGATCCCCCAATGGACGGATCTTTGGCGTAGTGACCGGCTTAGCCGAACGCACCAACCTCTCTGCTCCGATGTTACGCTTGATCGTCTTCATCCTCGTCATCTTTTCAGGGGTAGTCCCCGGAGTGATCCTCTACCTCATCGCTGCGCTTCTGATCCCGATGCGCCCCGAGGTCGATACTGCCTCCTTCTACCAAGAGCGCCAACAGAGCAGAGCTAACAGCGCAGCTGAAGAGGCGCGCCTTCGCGCCGAATACCAACGGCTGAAGAAGCGAATCGAGGAGCTGGAGAGTGAAATTCTGAACAAAGAACGTGACTGGGAGAAGCGTTTCAAAGAGAGCGGAGGCTAAACCATGTTGCCTGAGAGTAGAAGACTGAAAATTCTGTTGCTCGTAGGGGTGATCGCTGTGGCGCTGATCTTCGGTGTTGGCACCTGGCGGATAAAAGGGATACGCAGCCAGAGTAGCATCCCCCTGCTCGCGCCGATTACGGCACTGGCGTAAGAATCACCTCAGAAGGGCTGTTTCATAGCGTGTTGAAACAGCCCTTTTTTTCTTGCATCATCGCCCCCGCACTCCTTGCCTTCATCAACAACTTCACCATCTAGAACCACAGATCGCCCTTTCGCTCAGAAGCACCGCCCTCAATCCCTAGGATTTCACCGTCAAAGAGCATACGAAACTAGATTCCCCCAGTCGGGTTGTTTCTAGCTTTACCCGATTGGGTAAATTGATTATTTTTACCTTATCGGGTAAATTGTTGACTTTTACCCTATCGGGTATTACTATACTGTATACAAACGACTCAAGGGGTTAGCAATGCAACACAACATCAACAATCCACTCCTCCTCTCCACTACCTTGCGCGCCCTGCGCAAGGGCAAGGGGTTGACCCAAAAGCAGGCTGGCTCACCGGTCGGCCTCTTGCCGAAGACGATTAGTGCTCTGG
>DASRNL010000129.1:0-10914 GCA_035647415.1 Sphaerochaeta sp.
TCCATGTCGGACTGACTGTCTTCAAAGAAGGGACCGACCAGATGGTCGACCGCGCCTGTGACCCTGAGATGGTAGAAGAGATCCGCGAGACGATCCTCGCCCAGGAGGGGGTACGACGCGTCGATCTTTTGCGCAGCCGCACCTTCGCTACCCGCTGCTACGTCGATGTGGAGATCGCCGCCGATGGCACACAGAGCCTCGTTGAGGCGCATGAAATCGCCGAGCGTGTCCACGATGTGATCGAAGCGACCTTCCCACAGGTGAAGCACTGCATGGTGCACGTAAACCCATACGCTAAAAAGCGGAAGCTGAGAGAGTAGAAAAAACTCACTCAGTAGGCTATATTAGAGGCTAACGAATAGGAGTGAGAGATGGCAGACACCAAACAGATACACGCACACTTTGTCCCCACCAAGAGCTACTTTGTCTCTGAAGCAGGCAAGGAGATTCCGATCACCCGAGAGAGCGATGCCTATGACCTGCTCTTTGGCGCCCTCAGCGCCTGCCTTTTTGCCACCTTCGATGCTCTGGCAAAGAAGATGCGTGCCACGTGGGCGACGGTCGACTTTGTCGTCGATGGACAGAAACGAGAGAGCAGCCCGACCACCTTGGAGTGGGTAACGATACAAGTGAGCGCAACGGGGGTGGAGGATGAAGAGAAATTCCTTCGAGCCTTCGAAACAGCAACCCGCTACTGCTCAATCTACACCACCATCTCCCAGGTTGCAAAGATGACGTGGAGTGTCGATTTTAGTTAAGCGATGAGTAAGGTGCTCTCCTATAGCGAACCAGTCCTCTTCTCAGCCTTACAAAAGGCCCTCGGTGCTTTGGTGCGCGAAGATAGTGAAGCCCTCAGCTGGCCCAAGCCGAAGCCTAATATCGCCCATCGTTTGGCCCTCCACCTCGATACAGCTTGTAAGGATCTCCCTGACTACCCTGCTACCATGCAGGTGGATATCCTCACCCACCAGAGCGACATCATCATCCACGATCGCTCTGGTGCGGTCCTGTTACGGATACTCCTCTCCACCACCTACCTGACCCAGAGCCAGCAGGCACACCTGATCAGCTTCGCTGAAAAGGAGGAGGCAAACTTGGTGATGGGAATTGCATTCTTGAAGGAGACGGGGTACTTCCTCCTCTACCATCCACGCCGAGAGGTGATGGATTACTACCACTACCGCAAGCACAGCGGTCAGGTGAAGCTGCTCAGAGAGCGCTCCAGCAGCGACGAGGATGGGCAGTTACTCTTAGGGATTCAAAAACGACGCCGTCGCAAGCCTGTTACAACGGATCGATAACCCGGTGACGGCCGACCATCTTATCGACGGTCCTTCGGTGTGCATCCTCACACCCATTCCACTCTTTACCGTGGTTCTCTGACTTGAACATCTGCGTCATCCAGTAGATCTCCTCGCCGATGCGCTCTAGGTGCTTCATCTCAATCTCGGTGATCTCGCGGACAAAGTGATCGTACTCTTTTACCACCCGCTCTGCGACCACCAAGAGCGCTGTATAGTGGTGGAGGCAGAAGCCTTTGGATACGAGCAGCTCTTTTCGGAAGGCTTCCTCCTGCTCCCAGAGGTAGGCGGTCGTCTCCAGATAGCGCTCAAGACGCTTTTGCATCTGTGTGCAGACTAAGCACCCCGCATCGCGAGAAGCAAGCAGCTCTTTCAGCGCTTTTACCGCCTTCTTTGTTTGGCGCTTCCCCTTGGTAGCACGGAGGGCTTTTTCGGTGGCTGCCAACTTTTGGCGGGTGGTGGCGAGGTAGGTGTCGCCCATCAGTGCGACCCCCTGCGGTCTGTTCGCCTCCACAAGGGCGTGCCAGTGGCTAGGGCAGAAGCCATGTTCGTTGACCCGTACCCGGGTCTCGGGGTTCATCACCGAGTTGCCCAGATGGAAGGCGATCGCATCAGTTTCCGCTTCGGCCATCAGGTCACAGATGAAACACTCGCTGCCGCTACGTAGCCCATCGTAGACGGGAATCCGCTCTAACTCTAATCTCATACTCAGTTCCTATACTTCATCCACATCAGCTCTTTGCATCGCTCTTCGCTGAGGCTGGTCACCTGGTACTCTTCACCCTGCAACAGGTGGGTGATAACGGTCATCTCACAGGCGCGCTCAAGCAGTTCAATCTTATCGAAGGCGATCAGAAGCGAGCTACCGATCGCCAGCACCCCGTGGTTCTCCAGCAGCAGGACATCTGCGTCGAAGGCTTTGACCGCTGCCTGCTCAGCGAGCGAATCGCTGCCCATCAGGCGGTAGTCGACAAAGAGCGGCTCCTCTAAGAGGTAGTAGCTCTCTGCGATCAGGCGGGTGTTGATCGCCTGCTTTCCATTGCGTTTGATAGCGGTAAAGGCCGAGGCGTAGGTGGGATGGGCGTGTACCACCGCCTGGGCGTCCTCGCGTGCGAGGAGGATCAGCCGGTGCATCTCCGTCTCGATGGAGAGGCGCAGGTGGGGGGTGAGGTTCTTCCCATCGATCGTCACCACCGCAATCTCGTCGGCGACGAGGCGCCCCTTGTCCAATGCCGATGGGGTGATGAGGAAATGTTTTGCATCGACGCGGAGGCTGATATTCCCTCCGCTTGCCGTGGTCAATCCACGATCATAGAGCCGTCGCATATAATCTGCAACCGCTTCGCGTTCTGCTAACAGTGCTACACTCATGCGCCGAGTATAGCATGTGCCACCGCCTCTGGGGAACAAGATCCCTGCACCCGATTGGTTTAGGCAACCGATGCTACGTAGGCGATGGAACAGCAGCTGTGTTCCGAGCACATCCGACAGAAGCAGCATCCAAGGCTAGGATCCAGAAGTGGACCACCACCGATGAGATGCATCGGCAGTGGGTGTCGATCATCGAACGCGTTGCGCCTGCTCTTGTGCTTCGATGGCAATCTCGATGGCCCGAAACGCATGCTCTTGACTCATAGCAGTCTCGGTACGATCCAAAGAGTCGCGAATCACTCTTCCAAAGAACGGAAAGCCTACCTTGTCGCTCACGTTGAATCGCTGCTCACCTTCGTCGTTGACTAAAATCACCGTATCTTTATCGGAAGAGGCGGCGACATCGATGTATTTACGAAGCTCCATATACCCCTTGGTGCCAATCAAAAAGAAGCGTCCATCCCCCCAGGTCCCCAACCCATCGGGGGTAAACCAATCGATTGTGAAATAGCAAGGGATTCCCGTATCGGTGGTCAGGCAAACGTCGCCATAGTCTTCCAGTTCTGGATGGTGAGGATTGTTGAGATTACCAACTCTGCTGGAGACAATGGTGGCATCAGTTGCACCGCTGAAGAAGAGCATTTGCTCGACCTGGTGGCTACCTATATCAATGATGATCCCTCCATAGCGATCTTTCTCAAAGAACCAGGCAGGACGGCGTTCTTCTGCAAGGCGATGGGGTCCCCATCCACGCAGTGAGACTAAATCTCCAATCGCTCCCTCTGCAAGCAGCTTCTCTGCCCAAACAGCCGCTTCGACATGGATGCGCTCGCTGTAGTAGACAAACCATTTCCCACCTGTTTCTTTGACCTTTGCCCGAGCAGCTTTCGTCTGCTCAAGGGTGGTGAAAGGTGGTTTGTCGGTAAAAAAGTCCTTGCCAGCATCCAGGGCTGCAAGACCGATGGATCCTCGGTCACTGGGAATCGCTGCACTTGCGATGAGGTGAATGCTTGGATCCTGCAAGACCGCTTCTTTTGTCTGGGAAGCTACAGCGGAAGGGAATGTTGTAACGAAAGCCTCTACCTTCTCAGGGTCTGGATCCCAGACCCGCACCACAGTCGCTCCAGCCTCGATGAGACCGTTGCACATCCCGTAGATATGCCCATGATCGAGCCCAATTACCCCTACTAAAAACTCCCCCTTCTCACACACTGGAGCGGGCTTGCCAGTCGGCGCATAGGTCTGTCCATCCATCGTACTCATCCTCTTTTCCTCCCTCACGTTGTGCCCAAGGTAATGTCAGAATCTTCGAGATTCTCAACTGACTTGAGTTTCTTATTGTACCGAATCAATTTTGATAGCATCCCTTCGGTAGTATAGAAGGGATCGTCTGTAGCTATTGGCAGCGTAACCTCAACACCTTCGACCGAGGACTTGTACATGGCACACACCAATTCAACAGCATTCCTTCCTTGCACCCCATCCACTATGGGAGTACCGCCTTCTTCTATCGCCAAGAAAATATCCTCAAACTGGGCTGTATGTCTCTCGTAGGCCAGTGTGCCGAGCGACTCAAATCTGCTTGTAAGCGTCTGGAGCATCGCTTCATCCGGATCAAAAAAACCATTGGGCCGTTGGGTGACCGCCTTAAGTGACCAAGGAATCGAGAAGGAAGCGTTCTCAGCGGCAAAGAGGAGCTCCTGCTTCTCATCATGCTCGACGAGCGTGCTGGCAACTTGGGCAAACATGTTTTCATAGCGGAGAATTGAAAGTGAGAGATCCTCTACCTCGCTGTTGGGATGCGCCAGATTGCTCATCACAGAATAGACACTCTTAGGCATGCCAACCAACCATTGTAAGATATCGATTTGATGTATCGCATGGATGAGGGTACACCCTCCCCCTTCCTGTTCATAGGTGCCACGCCACCACAGATCATAGTAGTTTGTACCACGCCACCACATCGAGTTGACTCGTGCAAACAAAACCTTACCGAAATCTCCTGCCTCAAGCATCTGCTTGATTCTCATCGGATCGTCCTTGAAACGGTTTTGTGAGATCACCGAGAGGATTTTACCACTTTTTTCTTGGGCTGCGATCATCGCATCACACTCGTGAAGCGAGGGTGCCATGGGTTTCTCAACGATGACATGTTTGCCTGCCTCGAGAAAATCGACGGTTATCGTACAGTGCTCCGATGGAGGGAGGCAGATTGAGACCACATCGATGTCATCGTGATCCAGCAACGTTCGGTAATCGTCGGTGGTCGTGATGTCCTGATAGTCAAAGCGTTCAGCCAAACTTTTGGCCTTTTCTTCATACATATCGCAGAACGCCCGCACTTCACACCGTGTTGCAAGCTCCTTAAACCCCCGCACATGGGCAACAGCGATGTTCCCGCACCCAATGATAGCCACTCCCAATTTTTTCATCCGTTTTCCCCTTGGTAAAAATAATGTATCAAGCCATCACTTCTACACTATGTGAGATGCTTCACATGGTCTGGACATGCGCATAAAAGTGTGGCTCGAAGGGCAGTACCTTCATGACGATACACCTAAAGCAAGGGTAGTTCAACACCAAGCCCATTCTCCATTGAGAGTAACGATAGCCGGTACCTAGGTTCATATACCTCATGTACGTAGAGAATCCATTGATTGAAATTCTGAGCACCATGAGCATAGCCGCCAGATGCAGCACACAATTTCACCCCCTTTTGGATGCTGCAGAAGGCCGTCATGCATGGGAAAAACCACCTCTATTTCTTTGTTGCAACACCGCTGGCCTATCTCGGTGATTCCGAGCAGATGGCTGACTCTGAACACACCGCAGATGCGATAGAGCATCCGGTTGTAACAGAGGAGCAAGCTCAGCGTCCTACGCCTTGAGAAGAGCTCGCTACTTTTGCTACAATGCCCGCTAAGGAGAGCCAACGATGAGGATGTCCACACTCTTTTCAAAGACCCTGCGTGAAGCGCCGATCGGCGCTGACAGCAAGGGGTACGAGTACCTGCTACGAGCAGGTTTCATTCACCAGCTAGGAACCGGAGTATTCAACCTCCTTCCTTTGGGGTATCGGTCGATCCAAAAGATCGAGGCGATCATCCGCGATGAGATGCATCGAATCGGTGCTCAGGAGATCCTGATGCCGCTGGTAAACCCAGCCGATGTGTGGAAGGAGACCGGACGGTACTACCTCATCGACCGGGAGATGAGCCGCTTCCAAGACCGCGCAGGCCGCGATATGGTCTTGGCGATGACCCACGAGGAGGTCGCCACCGACCTCGCTCGCAGTCAGATCGATAGCTATAAGCGCCTTCCAGCTCTGGTCTATCAGATCCAGACCAAGTGGCGTGATGACCCGCGCCCTCGCGCCGGGTTGATCCGTGTCCGTGAGTTTACGATGAAGGACAGCTACTCCTTCGACCTCGACCAAGCGGGGCTGGAAAAGCAATACCACGCCCACTATACCGCGTACTTTAGGATCTTCGGCCGCACCGCCCTGCCGGTGATCGCCGTCGGAGCGGACAGCGGCATGATGGGAGGGAAGATCTCCCACGAGTATATGTACCTCTCTCCGATCGGCGAAGATACGATCATCACCTGTGACTCGTGCTCCTATACCGCCAACCGCCAGGTCGCCCTCTTTGAAAAGACCTACTACCCTGCCCAAGAAGCAGCCATCGAGAAGGTCCACACCCCACAGTGTCAGACGATCGAGGAGCTCACCGCTCTGCTGGGTATCGAAGCGAGAGAGACCGCTAAGGCAGTCTTCCTCGTCGGTACCTTCATCGATGATGAGTCCGGCGAAGAGCAGCAGAAGTTGATAGTCGGTATCATCCGCGGGGATCTAGAGGTCGAAGAGAACAAGCTGCAGAAGGCAGCTGGCGCCAACGCGCTGCGCCCGGCCCACCCTGAGGAGATAACCGAGCACGGCATCGTCGCTGGATACGGATCGCCGATCGGGGCAAGCGAAGATATTCTGGTCATCGTCGATGATTCGGCAGCGAAGAGCAACAACCTCGTCGCCGGAGCGAACGAGGAGGGGTACCACCTGCGCAACACCAACTTTGGCCGCGATTATTCGGGAACCGTCGCTGACATCGCCAGCGCAAAGGAAGGGTATCGCTGTGCACACTGCCCAGGCACGCTCAAATCCTCCAAGGGGATCGAGGTGGGCAATATCTTCCAGCTGGGGACCTTCTACAGTGAGAGCATGCACTGCTTCTACCAGGATGAGAAGGGAGTGCGCAAGCCGGTGATCATGGGCTCCTACGGCATCGGTGTTGGTAGGCTGCTCGCCTCCCTCGCCGAGCACTACCACGATGAGGTGGGGATGGCTCTGCCGATCACCGTCGCCCCGATGCAGGTCCACCTGGTGGGCTTGGTGAAGGATAGCGCGGTCGTCGAGCAGATCTATGCCGACCTTACCAACGCAGGGATCGAGGTCCTCTACGATGATCGTAAGGAGTCAGCGGGAGTGAAGTTCTCTGATGCGGATTTGATTGGACTGCCGATTCGGCTCACCGTAGGCAACCGCTCCTTGAAGGAGGGCAAGGTTGAGGTGAAGGTCCGTAGCGACCTCTCTCAGCAGCTGAGCTTCGACCTAGAGACGGTCGTCTCCGAGACGCAAGCTCTGATCGCCTCCATGGTGGAGGCGATCGAGCAAGCTATCGTCGAAGAAGTGTGGGATGGCAACTGATCACGTTGCTCCCATGCTCTTGAGCATGTTGATCACATAGGTGCGCTTGGCAAGGCGGGCGTACTCCAGTACAGAATGGCCTTGATAGTCGCGGGCGTTGATATCAGCGCCCGATTTTATTAAGGCGGTGACCACGCGTGTTTCAGTGTTGCTGCTCACCGCCATGATCAGTGGAGTCTCCCCGAGGTAGTTGCGGGCATTGAGGTCCGCACCGTAGTTCAGCAAGGTGTTGATAATGTTCGGGTTGGTCGACTTGTTCGCTGCGAGGTGCAGAGCGTTGGATCGATACTTTGGCTCTGCTTCCTGCAGATCAGCGCCTGCCTCTAGGAGCGCTTTGGTGACTACCACTGCCGGGTTGTTCTGAGCGGCGAGCATAATCGGGGTAAGGCCCCATTCATTCTGCGTGTGGACATCCGCTCCTTGGTCAAGCAAGGTGGTGATTTCCCGTGCACGGGTGGCGTTCACTGCTGCGTTGAGCAGTCGTTTGTTAAGTGCTTCTTCTTTCTTAGACAATATAAGCACCTCCTTATGTAAAATAAGTTTAAACCAATTATCCTCTTTTTTTAAATTCTTGTATAGCCACCTCTCTGGTGCAATTTATTTGCCCCATCCCCGCTCTTGGAGTATGATGGCTATATGATTACCCGAGAGATTATCCAACAGATACCTAAGGTCGAACTCCATACCCACCTCGATGGTGGGGTGCGTATCCCCACCATCCTTGAGCTTGCCCAGCAGGCGTCGGTAGCCTTGCCGGCGAACGATGAACGCTCTTTGCACGCCTACTTCACCCAGGGAGCCAAAGAGAAGAGCCTTTCACTCTACCTCAAGCCCTTTAGCTATACGATCGCTGTGATGCAGAGCAAAGCAGCTCTCACTCGGGTCGCCTTTGAGGCGGTGGAGGATTTAGCAGCTGACGGGGTGGTCTACGCAGAGATCCGCTTCGCTCCCCTCTTACATACCTCCGAGCTCTCCGCCAGTGAGGTGGTGCAGGCAGTCTTAGATGGCATCCAAAAAGGGACTCGTGCCCATCGGATCACCGTCGGTCTGTTGCTCTGTGCGATGCGCGGCGAAAGCCCTGAGCGGAGCCGAGAGGTCGCCCAGCTCGCCGTGGCGTTCGCCGACCGCGGGGTCGTCGGCTTCGACCTTGCAGGCGATGAGATCGGCCACCCTCCCAAGGATCACCTCAGCGCTTTTCAGTACATCCGCAACCAGAACTTCAATATCACCATCCACAGCGGAGAGGCCTTCGGCGTGGAGTCGATCTGGCAGGCGATCCAGATCTGTGGCGCCCACCGGATCGGTCACGGGGTGCGCCTTGTCGAGGATATGATTATCGATGGGAATCGGATCGAAGAGATGGGATCGCTCTCCTCCTTCATCCTCGATCGGAGGATCCCGATGGAGATGTGCCTCAGCAGCAACGTCGACACCGGTGCGGTACCCAACTACGCCCAGCACCCCTTCCCGATCTTCTTCAGAAACAGCTTCCGTGTCTTCCTCGCCAGCGATAATAGGCTGATGAGCGACACCACCTTGAGTCGGGAGATGGAGCTTGCCGTCAAGCACTACGGGCTGACGCTCAGAGATCTGGAGAAGATTACTATCAATGCGATGAAGTCCGCCTTCCTCCACCATCGACAACGGCTGACCATTATCTATGATGTCATCAAGCGCGGCTATGCAGACCTGCGTAAGCAGTACGGAATTCAGGACTAGAGGGTCCTACGGAAGACCTCAAGGGGGTTGATCCGCATCCGGATACGGCAGTAAAGGTAGGCGATGACCAACCCACTGAGGTGGGTGAGGTGGGCGATGCTTCCCCCCCGGCTGAAGACCTGGCTATAGAGCTCAATCAGCGCGTAGATAATCACCAGAACTGGAGCGCGTATCGGCAAAATTCCAAAGACATAGATCACCGAGTAAGGGAAGAAGACTGCGAACATCAAGAGCACTCCATAGAGGGCACCACTGGCCCCTACGAGAATCACATTGGTCCCGGCGAGGTAGTAGCTGATAAAACTCACCACGCCGCTGAGCGTCCCGGTGATCCCAAAGAAGAGCAGGAACTCGTTGGTCCCAATCCTCCGTTCCACCATCGAACCGAAGATATAGAGGCTGAGCATATTGAAGAGCAGGTGGGAGAAGTTTGCGTGGACAAACATATAGGTGAAGAACTGCCAGAGCCAACCGCGTAGCACAAAGCCTGGAATCATCGCCAGGCAGTAGAGAGAGCGACGATAGAGGTGGTGTGTCAACAGATAGACCAGTACGTTGACGATAACAATCTTGAGGGTGGCGTTTCGATAGGAGTTATTCTTGAATCTCCGGTTGAGTATGCTCGGCTTCATAGAGCTAAAAATAGTGTGATTTTCCTCCTCCGTCAATTGTGCATAGATTGCACGCTTTTTGCTCACTGTGCAAATATTGCACAGCAAAGCGGAGGAAATGCTCGAAAAAAAGGGCTATTTACCACATGGCACGGAAGTTGCATCTATATGAGTAAGAACGAGCAACATTTTTTCATACTCCTCCTTTTTCCATTGAATGGGTGCCAATTCACACACTTGGCACCCATCTTTTTGCCCTCCCCTCCTCAGCACCCTGTAGGTAGCGGCTGTACATCGATCTAGCATCACTGTTTTCCTCATAACTGGTAAAATTGGCATAGAAGTTGCATCATTATTGGTAACAGTTTTTTCGAACCTCCTTATAGTTTGATTTTTCCGATGCCGGCACCCAACGACACCCCGATGGTGCCGGCATCCTCTTTGTCCATGCCCTTGCTTCTGTTATCATAGGGCTATGGCTAAGAGCAGAAGAGACCGAGCTGACGCCTATACCCTCCGTGCCCGTGCAGAAGGGTACCCAGCACGATCGGTCTATAAACTCCAAGAGATGCAAGAAAAATTCTCCTTGATCAAACGCGGTGCCACCGTCCTCGACGTTGGGGCGGCGCCTGGGTCATGGACCCTCTATGTTGAGCGTAAGCTCCTTGGCAAGGGAGGAAAGATTGTGGCGGTCGATCTCAACCCCTTAGCCCTTACCCCCCTTCCCTCTCGGGTGACCGCTTTGGTGGGGGATGCCTTCAGCGATGAGATTAAACGTGAGCTGATCGCCCTCGGCCCCTACGATGCGATCATCAGCGACGCAGCTCCACAGACCAGCGGAATTCGTAGTGTCGACACGAGTCGCAGTGAAGCACTCTGTGAATCGGTAATCCATCTTGCAAGCGAGCATTTGAAGGAGGGGGGAAACCTCGTGGTGAAACTCTTCCAAGGGGGAGGCCAAGCGGAGCTGACCGCCCTGCTCAGAACCCTCTTTACCACCGTCAGAGCCTACAAACCCAAGGCGTGCCGCGATGACTCTTTTGAAATCTTCTTGATTGGTCTCAACCGCCTTCCGTCCACTGACTCTTGACCCCAAACATTCCACTACAATACGAAAATTCAAGAGCTTGTTCATGCATTAGAAGTATTGGAATTCATTGTGCAGCGACGGGTGGAAAAAAGTCAGCTATTATTTTGTAACACTACCAAC
>DASRNL010000130.1:0-4409 GCA_035647415.1 Sphaerochaeta sp.
GTAGTTGGTCATATCGGTCATAATCACCAGCACGTGCATCTCCTTATCGAAAGCTAAGTGCTCAGCGAGGGTCAACGCAGTCTTAGGGGTGATGGTTCGTTCGATCGAAGGGTCATCGGCGAGGGAGAGAAAGAGTGCGACATTGTCCAACACCCCGGTCTCCTCGAAGCTATCGATGAAGAAGCGTGCCACGTCGTACTTGACCCCCATCGCTGCAAAGACGATACAGAAGTCCGAGCCACTGCCGCGGACCTTCGCCTGGCGGGCGATCTGAGCAGCGAGCTGGTTGTGGTCCAAGCCGTTGCCGCTGAAGATCGGCAGCTTCTGTCCCTGGATCAGAGTCGTCATCCCATCGATGACGCTGATCCCTGTTTGGATGAAATCCTGTGGGTACTCCCGGGCGGTGGGGTTCATCGGCTCGCCGTTTACATCCCGTTCGATCGAAGCGCTGATCGCAGCCGATCCATCGCGGCTTCGTCCAAGACCGTTCATCACCCGACCGAGCATCTCTTCGCTGACGCCCAAGGAGAGGGGCTCTCCCATGAAGCGCATCTTGGTGTTGGGCATATCCAGCCCATCGGTCCCTTCAAAGACCTGGACGACGACCACTTCATCGCTGGTGTCCAGCACCTGCCCGAAGCGGGTCGAGCCATCGCTTGCCACAACCTCTACCAGCTCTCCGTAGCCGATCGGGTGGGTGTTGCGCATATAGACCAAGGGGCCATCGATCCGTGATGCCCCACGGTACTCTCTGCCGGCGAGCAACCGCCGGTCGGTCTCAGCCAGTATTTTTGTTGCCTTCTTACTCATAGATGCCTCCAATCTGAGCGATGGAGCGCTCAAGCCGCATCTGGATGCGGTCGATCTCTTCCAGCTGGTCGTTGGGGACCGAGAGGCGCATGCGCGCCAGATCCTGAACGCCACGTAGGCGGCGGATCTTTACCATCGGAACGCCCTTGGCGATCGCCTCGCTGCCATGCTCCCAGTAGGCGAGGATCGCCTGCAGCATCTTTATCTGCTTCTCCACCGGGCAGTAACGGTCGATCTCATCGAAGGCGTTCTGCTGTAAGAATGCTGTCTTAAAGAGGGAGCAGACCTCCAGGATGAAGTTCTGACTATCTGGCAGAGCATCAGGTCCTACGAGCTTTACGATCTGCTCCAAGCGCACTTCACGCTGTAAGAGGTCCATAATCTGCTGTCTGCTGGTAAACCAAGAGCCTTCGCTGGTCTCTTGCCACCAATCCTTCACATCATCAAGGTACTCGCTATAGGAGTCCAGCCAGCTGATCGCCGGGTAGTGTCGTGCACTGGCCAAGGGGCGATCGAGGCCCCAAAAGCAGCGTACGAAGCGGCGGGTATGCTGGGTGACCGGCTCGGAGAAGTCCCCTCCTGGAGGGCTCACCGCCCCGATAATCGAGACCGAACCGGAGGTCTCGTTGAGGTTTTCCATCAATCCGGCTCGCTCGTAGAACTGGGCGATTCTTGTCGGCAGGTAGGCGGGGAAGCCCTCCTCCGCTGGCATCTCCTCCATCCGACCGCTGAGCTCGCGCAGGGCCTCTGCCCATCGGCTGGTGGAGTCGGCCATGATCGCTACGTGGTAGCCCTGGTCTCGATAGTACTCGGCCATCGTGATGCCGGTATAGATCGAGGCTTCACGGGCACTTACCGGCATATTGCTGGTGTTGGCGATGAGGATCGTGCGGTCCATCAAGGAGTGACCGGTACGGGGGTCGATCAACTCAGGGAACTCCCTGAGCACGTCGGTCATCTCGTTGCCTCGCTCCCCACAGCCGATGTAGACGATCAAGTCGGCGTCACACCACTGGGCGATCGAGTGCTGAGTCATAGTCTTTCCAGTGCCAAAGCCACCGGGAATCGCTACGGTTCCCCCCTTTGCTATAGGAAAGAGGGTGTCGATAACTCTGAGGCCGGTGACCAGGGGAACCGAAAGCGGGAGGCGATCTCTCACTGGCCGAGGAACACGGATTGGCCAGCGCTGTAGCATCGCTATCTCCTCTTGGCGACCACTCTCGTGGACGATGGTGGCGATCGGCTGCTCGACAGTATACCCACCCTCTTTGGCGATAGCACTGACGGTGCCAGCTCCTTTGAAGGTCGGCGGTACGAGGACTCGGTGCTCAATCATCGCCGTCTCGACGACGGTGCCGAGGATCGAGCCTGCGCCCACGGTATCCCCTTTCTTCACAGTAGGGACAAAGTGCCACGTCTTGGCGTGGTCGACGGCGTCGAAGGCCAAGCCACGGGCGATGAAGGCACCACTGGCCTCCATCAGATGCTCCAAGGGCCGCTGGATCCCATCGTAGATGGTACCAATGAGCCCAGGAGCGAGCTCTACCGAGAGGCTCATACCGCTGCCGTAGACATTGTCCCCTGGCTTAATCGAGGTCGCGTCCTCGTAGACTTGGACGGTGGCCTGCCCATCATAGAGCTTTACCACCTCCCCTACGAGGCGCTGATCGCCGATATAGACCATCTCCATCATCATCGCATCTTTGATCTCTTTGACGATGAGGATCGGTCCATTTACTCGTTTGACTCGTCCAATAATTCTCTCTTTCATGCGTGTTCCTGAATCAATGACCTGATAACCCGATCGAAACGCCTGAGGCGGATATCGACCTGGTTGTTAAATGAGACTGAGTCGTCCATCGAAGAGACGACCACTCCTAGGCCGGTTATCGTCTTGGAGTCCAAGTGTAGCTTCACCTTGCTTCCAAGGCGTTCTTCAATCAAGCGCTCGGCCTTCCTGAGGTGCTCTTCGGTCGCCGGTGCCTTGCGGCTGGAGGCGACCTTCGCCTCGCTTAAGTCCAGCCCCAGCGTCGCTTCTGCGATCCATGCTGGCAGGTGCTCTAGGACTTTCTTCTCATCGAGCAGTGCGTTCACCGCTTCCATCACCGTTAGGTACCGGTGATCGACCTTTGCGAGAATCGCCTTTCTTCGAGCGCTTGCTTTGCTCGTCTCATGGCGCATCTCAATGAGCTTTAGGCGTTGTTCGAGTTCACGCTCTAACACCTCGAGCTGACGTTCTGCCCGCGCCTCAGCGTCAGCGATAATCGCTGCAGCACTGCGCTCTGCTTCGCCAATCTTCTCTTGTGCTCTCTTGTTAGCCTGCTCGATAATCCCATCGAGCAATCGTGTCTCATTGCTAGCCATATCACTCTTCTCCTACAACGATACGCCGATCGCCTGGTTCACCAACGTACGGAGGTCGGGAGGTGAGTCCGTACTGCGGGCTCCAGGGATCTCTACGACAAGCGGGAAGGATTCGCTGAAGAGGTACTGGTCGACCAGTGAGCGGATCATCGACGCCACCTCGTGGGTGATGATGATAATCCCATGCTCGGGGTCCTCCAGCGCTTTGTTCCACGCTTGTAGCGCTTGTTCTTGTGTTGTCGCCTGCACACCAAAGACCCCGACCAAGGAGAATCCGAGAACGGTATCTTCGTCGCCGATGACAAAGTATTTCATCTCTTACGCCTTGGCAAGGATCATCAAACTGGTGATAAATCCAAAGACCACCACTCCCTCTGCAAGGGCGATAAAGATCAGTGCCTGGCCGCCAATCTCTGGACGCTCACTCATCGCGCCCATCGCAGCACTTCCGACTTTACCGATTGCCATACCTGCTGAGACAGCACCGACGGCAAACGCCAGGGCAGCACTGATACAGACTAAGGCGAGGTTGTAGTCCGCTCCAGCTTTGGCAGCATCACTGGTCGCTGCATAGGCTGGAGGAGCAAAGACGAAGGCGGATGCAAGCAAGACAAGCGCCATTGCTGTGAGAGTCATCGATACTCTTCTTTTGAACACGATGTTGGTCATATTCGACCCTCCTAAAATAATTTCACTATCACTTCCGGGCGGAGGAGGAGCTGAGCCCAACTGGCGAATACGCTACTCCCTTTCCGGTAAAATATCTGCTAAAGAACTCGTAGTAGTTGAGCCTGAGCGACTGAATTCCTGCACTGAGGCCCTCTAAAACGATCACCAATAGATTCCCAAGGATGAAGATCATCACCCCCCCAAGGCCTGGGGCTAAGCCGCTGAGCTGCTTGAAGGACTCCATCAAGGAGGCGTGGGCGATGCCAAGGCCCGCTACGCGCATGAAGGAGAGGGTGTTGGAGAGGTAGCCGGTGAAGATCTCCAACACGTCCACCAGCCACGTCATAAAGCCATCCATAATCACCGCCCCGATCGCTGGCTTCTCACCGGTCTTTTGTACCTCAAGATAGACTTCGATAAAGGGACGGACAAAAAGTGCTAAAAGCGAGATGATAATCACCGGGGCGATCCAGCTTTGACTCGGGAAGCTCTGGTAGCCACTGCCAACAAAGCCAAAGGCCAAGTAGATACCAACACCGAAGAGCACCCCGCCGACGATGCCATTC
>DASRNL010000131.1:0-3433 GCA_035647415.1 Sphaerochaeta sp.
GCAGCTCTCGTGCTCGCCCCTTATTATCCTTCTTCGTTTCATTCTCCCATCGATACTCCCCCTCCCAACCGGAGGTGGTCACCGTTGTGGTCGCAACATCCAAGACCGTATCATCACCGCTGCGAGCTGCCACCATCACCTCATAGGTGCGGTGGCTCTCCAGCGGCTCGTCGTTGGAACCAACGGTAGCGGTATAGGTATCGGTGTACCTCTTATAGGCTATCCCATCGAGGTAGAGGTCGTAGTGACTCACAGATTCGATCTCACTCCAGTAGAGTGAGAAGTGGTTCGGCGCTAGGTACACGTCTAGAATCTCGCAGCTGTCGTGGTACCGAGCGGTGGTGCGGACCTCCACGCGAATCATCTCCAGCTGGATATCCCCTTCTTTTCTCGCTACGATGAGCACTTCGTAGGGGTGATTGTTGAGCAGGGGATCTTCGGGTGAGCCGATCTGCGCACCAGTAGCATCACGGATGCGTGCCTTTGGAATTCTGTCTACATAGATATCGTAGTAGTCAGCCTCTGCTACATCGGTCCAGCTGAGGTAGAGTTCGTGCGGATACGCCTGCACGGTACAGTCAAACGGTGCAGCTGTGCTGAAGGAGAGTGAGAGGAAAAGCAATACACACACCACTACAACGTGCTTCATTATTTGTACTGTAGCATGTGCACGCACTCCTACAAAGAGGAAAAGCGAGCCCTATTCCAGCTTTCATCTCGTACACAGGTGGTGGTTTTTGTTGAGAAGTTAGAAAAAATCACGTATGGTTGTGGTGATAAGGAATACCGTGTGAAGAAGATATTACCCCTATTTGGATTGTTTCTCTTACTGCTGCTGAGCAGCTGTACCGTAACCCAAGTCTTAGAAGTTCAAGCACTCGATGCCTATCACACCGACTTTGCCTTTACTGCCGAGGAATTCTTCCTCGCTGTTTTAGAGGACTTCAGCGACTTCAGTGAAGAAAAAAGTGACCAAGAACTGCTCGATCAAGCGATTGGAGAGTTCGCCTACTCGCTTAGGATGAGCCCTTCAGCACACCAGGTGCTGGTCTATCGCTACGAGGAGCGCAGCTATACTGGCAGTCTCTTCATTGATGACTTAGAGCAGCTCTTGGTGGAGCTGGGAGCAGGACCGAGGCAGAGTTTGATGAAAACCCGCGAAGATTCGCTGCACTTCTTCCTCTCCTTGGAGAACTACGACCAGCTCGTTCCGGTGCTACCGTTCCTTTCAGATCCAAACTTCGAAGCATTTGGACCCCGGTATAATGAGGGGCTTAACGAAGAAGACTATCTGGAGATGATCAGCTTTATGCTCGGTGAAGAGGGGGTGCCTGCGATCGAAGAATCTTCGGTCACCTTGGTCATCAAGACACCGTTGCCGATCAGCTCTGCTGTAGGTGGGGAAATCGTCGATTCACACACCTTCATCTTCTCCTTCCCTTTGATCGACTTTTTGCTCTTAGCAGAGCCGCTCACCTTCACCCTTTGGTGGTAGATCAGACGTTAAAGCGGAAGCGGATCACATCCCCATCAGCGACTTGGTACTCTCTGCCCTCTAGGCGGAGCTTTCCCGCTTCGCGGACCTTTTGTTCGCTGCCATACTCGATAAGATCGTCGTAGGCGTAGACCTCCGCACGGATGAAGCCTCGTTCAAAGTCGGAGTGGATGATACCTGCCGCTCGCTGAGCCACAGTGCCCTTACGGAAGGTCCAAGCGCGCACCTCGGTGGGTCCTGCGGTAAAGAAGGTACGCAGGCCTAAGGTATAGTAGGCGCTGCGGATCAGCTTGTTGAGTCCGCTCTCCTTCAGCCCAACAGCATCGAGGAAGGTCGCTCGCTCCTCATCGGTCTCCAACACTGCGATCTCCGCTTCGATCTTTCCACAGATCACCACCACCTCGGTACCTTCAGCAGCAGCGACCTCACGCACCGCTGTAACGTGTGCATTATCCTCGCCAACGCTCCCTTCGTCGATATTGCAGACGTAGATCATCGGCTTGATGGTGATCAGATGTAGGTCGGCGATGAGGGCACGCTGGATTCTCGAAAGGCCGAGGGAGCGTGCTGGTTTGCCATCCTCTAGACAGCGGATCAGATCCTGTAGGATCGGCAGCACTTGGCGGGCATTCGCTTGGGCCTCCCTGCTTAAGGAGGTGAGCCGAGAGAGCCGTGCGTAGCGGTTGTTTACTGTCTCCAGATCGGCAAGAGCAAGTTCAATATTGATTGTCTCAATATCGCTCGCTGGGTCGACGACAGCTGAGACGTGGGTGATATCTTCATCGTCGAAGCAGCGCACCACATGGGCGATGAGTCCGACCTCACGGATCGAGCCGAGGAAACGGTTTCCCAACCCCTCCCCGCGGCTCGCTCCCGCTACAAGACCGGCGATGTCGACGAACTCAACGGTCGCAGGCAGAGTACGGGTGCTCGGGATACGAGGGGCTATTTCAGCGAGGCGATCATCGGGAACCGGCACGATTCCGACGTTCGGATCGATGGTACAAAAAGGGTAGTTTGCTACCTCTGCGGGGGCGGAAGTAAGGGCAGAAAATATAGTGGACTTCCCAACATTGGGCAGTCCGACAATACCGCAGTTCAGACTCATTAAACACCTCGTTCACGCGACCTGTTGGCCGACCGACTGAGTGTAGCATATATTGACGAGCGCGTTAACCAGCCGTATCCTACTAGTGATGAATACTTCAACTACTGACCTGTATGAGGTCACCACAGAGATTCCACGAGCCCTTCTCTTGATTATTTCCTCCCCTGGTGATAATCCAGCGAGTCGTCCCCTGCGAGCTGAAGAGCTCGCCGCTTTGGTCGACACAATGGGCGTGGAGGTCGTAGCTACCGAGTTTGCTACCCTCCGCCAACCCAACGCTTCAACCCTCCTTGGCAGTGGGAAGGTTGCCGAAATTGAGGAGCTCATCGACGAGCATGCGATCGACACCGTTATCTTTGAAATCCCTATCAGCCCGCGGATTCAGCGAAACTTAGAAGCGCGCTGGGAGTGCGCGGTCATCGACCGCGATGAGGTCATCCTGCAGATCTTTGCAGACCGTGCACAGACCAAGGAAGCAGTCTTGCAGGTCGAACTCGCCCAACTGCAGTACTCACTACCTAGGCTTACCCGCCAGTGGACCCACCTCTCCCGTCAGCGCGGAGGGATGCGAGGAACCCGAGACGCCGGAGAGACGCAGCTGGAGATGGACCGTCGACAGATCAGCGATCGCATCGCATCGCTGAAAGGCCAACTACAGCGGGTGGCAACCCAGCGGACCACCCAGCGACACCAGCGCTTGGAGTCCAGTGTCCCTATCGGAGCGATTGTCGGCTATACCAACAGTGGAAAATCCTCCCTCTTGAACGCTTTCACCGATGCTGGGGTCTTTGTAGAGAACAAGCTCTTTGCCACCCTCGACCCGACCACCC
>DASRNL010000132.1:0-11310 GCA_035647415.1 Sphaerochaeta sp.
CTGTACTACCACGCTCCCCTCTCGGCAGCGACGATCCATACGGCGCTTGCTGCATGGGAAATTGCAGTGATTGGGCTGCCGGATCAACGGTGCAGATGCTACAGTGACGCTCTATTCGATAGATTTTTCCACTCAGTAAAACTTCCAGCCCCAAGGGACTGAGAGAGTGACGAGTTGTACATTGTTTGTTGGATGGAGAATGAAATCGATCAAGTACAGCAAAGAGAACAATCGCAGCGTTATAGCGGACAGCACAGAGTAGCAAGCACTTCCGAAACTAGGCGATGCAGAGCACACAAGCGATCTGCTCTCCTGTAGGAAAAGAGAAAAAGTACGGCTCGTTGCTGAGTTGTATATCGCCGGTGCGTTAAGCGATAATCACCGTAATGCCGACAGCTTTTAATTTCTTTATATACTCGGGGTCAATGCCGTCATCGGTAACGAGATATTTAATTTTATTGGCACTCCCTAAGGATGCGAACAACACCCTCTCCAGCTTGCTTGAATCTGCGAGGAGGTAGATTGTTTTCGCTGAAGCGATCATCGCTCGCTTGATTGCGAGGTCGGTAAAAGATGGATATGTCAGCCCCGCATCAAGGCTAAATCCTCCTGTAGCTAAGAATAACTTCTCTACATAGAGGTTCTCAAAGAGATCCAAGCCCTTTTCACCGGTAAGGGAAAATGTGGGGGGTTTAAACTCTCCCCCAACCACTAGCACATTGTTGGTAGGCTCCATCCCTAGCTGTAGTGCAATATTGAGGGCGTTGGTTACAATGCTCAAGTTGTGTCTCGTACTGATGTGACGAACCATCTCCGAAACCGTGGTCCCAGAATCTAGAATAATATTGTCCCCATTGTTCACAAACTCAGCAGCTTTCTTTCCGATCCGTGCCTTCTCTTCATCGTGGCCCCGGCTGGGTAAGGTGAGCGAGAGAGGTGCTGCTGCCAGTGCATTGAGATACGCTCCACCATGCTGTCTGGTGATGAGACCAGTTTTTTCTAAACTCTCTAGATCACTGCGGATTGTAGGCTCAGAAACTTTAAACAGTTTCTTAAGCTCCTGAACTCGACAGCTTCCATTCTCTTGCAACAACTGCAGTATCTTTTCTCTTCTTTGATCTTGGAACATGCATCTGACCTCTTATTGGTTGCACATAGTATACGGGAAACAAAAAGAAAATAAAAGCACGATGAGCAGACGATGGTTTTGATATTCCTTTCCCAATCCTATCGATAACACTCCCGTACATGATAGCAAATACGCAAGCATATGTAAATTAAAGTAAGCAATCGTAATTATATCATTGACGAATGCAATAAGGTATCCTAGGATATATCTGAAGAAGAATCCTCAAAGGGGGAAAGATATGGCCGCTATTAAACTTGGGTTTGCTCCCACAAGAAGAAGCATTTTCAGCGCACCGGATGCAGTAAAATATCGAAACCTAACCCACGATCGCCTCGTGGAGCTGGGCGTAGAGTTTGTCGACATCACCGACATCAACGAGGAAGGCTTGCTCTACGACGAACAAGACATGCACCTGATTGCAGAAAAGTTTAAGCAAGAAAAAATTGATGGGCTCTTTTTGCCTCATTGCAACTTTGGAACAGAGTATGTAACTGCCAAATTAGCAAAGGAGATGGGAGTGCCTGTGCTCCTATGGGGTCCGCTTGATGAGCGCCCCGAACCGGATGGATCACGGTTACGCGATACGCAGTGTGGGCTCTTTGCAACAGGAAAGGTCTTACGGAGATTCCAAGTTCCCTTCACCTATATGACCAACTGTCGGCTGGAAGATCCACTCTTTGAACGTGGCCTACGAGATTTTTTAGCGGTCTGTAACACCGTCAAGATATTCAAGAATATTAAAATACTTCAAATCTCCACCCGACCCTATGACTTTCTTACCACGATGTGCAACGAGGGGGAGCTCCTAGAACGGTTCAATGTGCAACTCGCCCCTATCCCCATGCCTGAGCTGATCGAGATGGTCAGGGTATGTAAAGCAGAACACAAGGATGCAGTAGATCAGGTCATCAATTACATAAAAGAGACGATGGTGATCAAGATTTCCGAAGAGGATCTCATCACGGTTGCATCCCTCAAAGTAGCTATGGAAAGATTAGCCGCTGCCTACTCCTGCAATGCGATCGCAATCCAATGTTGGAATGCATTGCAGGCAGAGTTGGGCATCATGCCCTGCGCTGCAAACGCGCTGCTGAACGATGAAGGGATCCCGGTAGTCTGTGAGACAGACATCCATGGTGCGATCACGGCACTGTTGGTCGAAGCAGCAGCTATGGGAGAAACTCGGTCCTTCTTCGCAGACTGGACTATCCGCCACCCGGACAATCCCAATGGAGAGCTCTTGCAGCACTGCGGGCCCTGGCCGGTCTCCGTCGCCAAGGAGAAGCCAATCTTAGGCTACCCCTTAGCCTTCGACCACCCCGGCAGCCTCACCGCCGAGGCGAAAGGGGGCATCTTGACCTTATGCAGATTTGATGGGGACAACGGCGAGTATTCGCTGTTGCTGGGAAATGCAAAAGGAACTACCGGGCCGAAGGGCATGGGTACCTACCTCTGGATCGAGGTGCAAAACATCGCACGACTGGAGCATAAGATCGTCTGTGGGCCTTATATCCATCACTGCGTTGGCATTCATCAGAATATCGTCCCAGTCCTCTATGAGGCATGCAAGTACATACAAGTGAAGCCAGACTTCTATGATCCGATCGAAGAGGATGTGCAGGCATACCTGAGAGGAGAGGACATCACACTAGTATAGGGGTAATCAATGAAGATGACAGTAGAGGCACTCACCAGAGAGGCAATTGAGATTCGCAAAGCATTGGTGGCTATGATCTATCAAGCAAAAGCGGGTCATATCGGAGGAGCTCTCTCCGCAACAGATATTATAACTGCCCTCTATTTCTCTATCATGAATATAGATCCCGCTAACCCGAATTGGGAAGACCGAGACTATTTTGTCCTCTCTAAAGGCCATAGTGTTGAACCGTACTTGGTAGCACTCGCTCGACGAGGGTTTTTTCCGACCGAGGAGTTGGCGACCTTCAGTCAGTTTGGCAGTCGGTTGATTGGACATCCCAACAATGAGGTGCCGGGGGTTGAGATGAACACCGGAGCACTCGGCCACGGGCTCTCTATCGCCACGGGGATGGCGATCGGTCTCAAAAAATCCAACCGAAAGAATCGGGTCTTCGCCCTCATGGGGGATGGTGAGCTTGCCGAAGGGTCGATCTGGGAAGCAGCCATGGCAGCGAGCCACTATGAGCTCGACAATCTGGTCGGTATCATCGATCGCAACCACCTGCAAATATCCGGATCCACCGAGGATGTTATGACCCTTGAACCGCTGGCAGAACGATGGGAGACTTTCGGGTGGCAGATACGGGAGATAGATGGCAACGATATGCAGCAGGTTGTCCAGGCACTCCAAGAGGCCCCTTTCTCTTCAGGACAGCCATCGCTAATAATCGCTCACACCATCAAGGGCAAAGGGGTAGCTGCTATTGAGAACCTCGCCCATTGGCACCATGGTGTTCCGGACAAAGCGTTATATGAAGCAGCGATGACCTACTTTAATCAACAACTGGAGGGACGGAATAATGGATGAGTACCGATCATGTCGAGAAGCATTTACAGAGGCGCTGCGCGAACTTGCCACACTAGACAAAGAGATTGTAGTCCTCAGTTCTGACGCCCGAGGCTCCTGCTCACTCAATGAGTTCGTGGACCACCTACCGGAGCAGTTTGTTGAGGTCGGAATTGCAGAACAGAATCTCGTTGGGATCGCTGCAGGCTTAGCGGCAGTAGGTAAAAAGCCCTATGTCTGTGCGCCCGCCTGCTTTATTGCAACCAGAAGCTTGGAACAGATCAAAGTCGACGTCGCCTACTCGGGCAAGAATGTCACAATCCTCGGAGTCAGCGGAGGAATCAGCTACGGTGCGCTCGGAGCGAGCCATCACACCCTGCATGACATCGCAGCGCTTCGAGCCATACCAGGGATTATGGTACTGCTGCCCTCGGACGCCGTTCAAACTCAAGCCATCCTCAAAGCAGTCAGCACCACAGATCAGCCAGTCTATATTCGAATCGGTCGCAATAAGATCCCTCCTATCTACTCCCAACGTCAGGATATTGAACCGTTTGTGTTCGGCAAAGCTACCCTGCTACAGGACGGCGAGGATATCACCCTCGTCGCCTGTGGAGAGTTGGTCTACCACGCCCTACAGGCTGCAGAGCAGCTGACCCAAAAGGGTGTCAGCGCACGAGTCTTGGATATGGCAAGCCTCAAGCCCTTCGATGTCGATGCCATAGTGGCAGCTGCCACAGAGACCAAGGCCATCGTCACCGTAGAAGAGCACAGCATCAATGGAGGGCTCGGTGCGACGGTCAGTCAGATCGTCTGTCGCCACAAGCCGGTACCGGTGAGAACCCTTGGTCTGCCCGACCAGTTCCTCATCACCGGTACGAGCTTAGAGCTCTTTGCTCACTATGGTTTGGATGCAACGGGCATCGCCTCTGAGGCACTCGATCTATTAGCATCGCTGGAGTGAACACCATGGATGGATATATTCTTGCAATCGATCAGAGCACCTCAACGACCAAAGCGCTGCTCTTTGACCAAAATGGAGCGCTTGTTGCAAGAAAAGACAAAGCGCATCGTCAGATTGTCAATGAGCTCGGGTGGGTAGAACACGATGGGCAAGAGATAGTTGAGAACCTCTACCACGCTATTGTCGAGCTCGTAACAACGAGTAACATCGGCCGTGCCGCCATCAAAGGGGTTGCGATTGCCAACCAACGAGAGACGACAATCGCATGGGACAGAACAGACGGTCGGAGCCTCGCAAATGCCATTGTATGGCAATGCGGACGTGCCCAAGCTATCTGTGATGAGCTAGAGGACTCCAAATCCCTCATCCATACCAGCACAGGCTTGCATCTCTCCCCCTACTTCAGCGCAGCAAAGATGGCGTGGCTGCTACGAAACGAACCCACAGTAGCGAAGCACCAAGCAGAAGGGACGCTGGTTCTTTCGACGATGGATAGCTTTTTGCTCTACCACCTCAGCGAGGAAAAAGTTGTCAAGACTGAACCCTCCAATGCCTCTCGTACCCAGCTGATGAACATCCAGAGCGGCGAATGGGATCAAAAGGTAGCTGGCCTCTTTGGCATCCCGATCACGACACTCCCACACATAAGTGACTCAAACGCGCTCTTTGGACATACGACCCTCGGGGGCTTATTAGCTCACCCAGTGCCGATCCATGGGGTCCTAGGGGACTCACAGGGGGCTTTATACGCCCAGGGATGCCTTGAGCCGGGGATGATAAAAACGACCTACGGTACGGGCTCTTCGATTATGATGAACATCGGAGAGAAGGGGATGTTCTCCGAGGATCTAGTGACGAGCATAGCCTGGTCGCTTGATGGGAAGCTCACCTACGTGCTGGAAGGGAATATAAACTATAGCGGTGCGACTATCACCTACCTCGTCGAGGATCTCGGCTTGCTCGAAAACGCAAAGCAGGTAGCGTCGCTCGCCGCATCGGCAAAGGATATCGAAGGCTTGTACCTGGTTCCTGCCTTTTCAGGCCTGGGTGCCCCCTACTGGAATGCTGAAGCGAGAGGTCTCATTACCGGCTTGGATCGCAGGTGCACAAAGGCGGAGATCGCCCGAGCAGCGGAGCAAGCCATCGCCTATCAAATCGCCGATATAATCTTTCTTATGGATATGCAAAGTGGTCACCGAATACGGGATGTCCGTGCGGATGGTGGGGCATCAAAGGACGCATACTTGATGCAATTCCAAGCTGATGTTCTCCAGTGCCCAATCCTCGTCTCTGCGATTGAAGAGCTCAGTGGCCTTGGGCCAGCACTTCTCTGTGCAGAGAAGTGTGACCTCATCAAGGAAGGCACCGATCGAGCAGCGCAGCAAAAGAGAAGCTACCTCCCCCATATGACGAAAGAGGAACGCGACCGCAGGTACGCTGGATGGAAACAGGCGGTACAACGAGCATTGATGGACTGATTTTTTGCACAGCAACGGTGCAAAGCAAATCAACAAAAAGAGAGCGAATTACCGATAGCAGCTGTAGCAAGCACGTGGCTTGAAACAGCTGCTGTTTCTTTTTATAAGGTGAGAATCTTCTCCCAGATCTTCTTGCTCGTCGGAATACCGTTTGCTAGGTTCTCCGCCCGCACCGCTGCTCTGCGTTTGCCTGGCCAGCGTACTTGATCCCCTGCGACCAAGGGCTCACTCGCTTCAATATCCGCTAAGCTTACTCCAATCCGTCTCTGGATCTCCGCATAATCGCTGAAGGCAGAGATATCGATGGTGATGAAGACCTGACTCGCTGTACGTTCTACGCCGAGCTGCCCGATATCGTAGGTGGTATTACCCCCAGAAAGGGCTGCGGCAACGAGGTCCAACGCGATGGCCAAGCTCGTTCCTTTCCAAAATCCAATCGGCAGCGATCTCCTGCTTTCCATAATCGCCGCCGCATCGGTGGTAAGCACTCCCTCACTATCCCAGCCACCTACCTCAGGAAGGGGCTTGCCCTCTCGGACATGGGTCTCCAAGGTACCATAGCTGAAGAGGGACATCGCCATGTCCACCAAGAAGGGCCCCTCTTCCTCTGTAGGGAGAGCGATGACCAAGGGGTTGTTTCCCACCTTCGTCTCCTCGCTACCCCAAGGAGCCATCAACGGCATCGTATTGGTCCAGAGGATTCCGATACACCCCGCCTCAGCTGCCATCAGCCCATAGGTGCCAGGACGCATCCAGTGGTTGGTGTTCTTCAATGCTACCACCCCGATGGTATGCTCCTTTGCTAGAGCAATGGCTCGTTCGGTCATCGCATAGGCATTGAGGTTCCCAATGCCACTATTGCCATCCCAACGCTCTAACGCCCCATGTGCAGAGACGAGGCTGGCTGTCGCCTCCGGATCGACGATCCCTTCATCGATCTGTTTTATCAACGGATAGAAGCGGTGTGCTCCATGGGTGTAGACCCCATCCAAGGAAGTCTCTGCGATCAAGCGACTGGCGAGCGCTGCTCGGTCAGCTTGCACCCCGCGACTGATGAGCACCCGCTCTAAGGTCGCCTGCATCTCTAAAAAAGAAACTCGAATCATCTCTTACTCCCAAATTTCAACCTCTGTAGGATCTCGAAGGTAGAGGATACACCCTGCAGCAATTTTCTCATAGAGCTGTCTGGCAGCTTTTTGATAGATGGTAATCTGCCCTCGGTGGCTCTCTGGGTTGCAGAGGCTATCGCTCTTAAAATCGACGATAAGTATACGCTCCTTCTGATCGACCACCAAGTCGATAACCCCTTCCACGACTATATCCTCTCCCCCTTCTTCAACCCTGCAGAAGAAGCCCACCTCGCTGGTTACCTCATAGGGGGCGATCTCGGTACGGTAGAACTCACTGGCGAAGAAGCGCTCGGTCAACAAGCGTGCATCGTCTGTGAGTCGGGCAAGCTCAGCTTCACTTACCAGCGCAGCGAGCATTCTTTTCGCTTGCTCAATCACCGCAAGATCGTCGGTAAGGGTTGCTTCGATGCAAGCGTGCACCAAGGTGCCAAAACCGGTGGTGATCGCCTCTGAGCGCCCGATGATCAGATCGCTCTCTAGGGCAGGCAGCTCGGTGCCACCGAGTAGCTGCGCAGGATAGAGCTTGGTGGCAGCGATGCGAGCAGCGGTCGCCACAATAGGAGTCTCGGCTGCCTCATACCAGAAGCGCATCTGTTCGATCTTACGCTTTCGCTGTTCGCCGTGCTCTCGCCTCGCTCGATAGAGCAGGGATTCAGAGACCGATTCAATCCGCTGGCTTTGGAGGGCACCGGTGGCATACTCGGGGGCATCAACGGGGATTCCGAGAGCTGAGATGAGCATCAAGAGCAGGTTGTTCGCCTCGCCTTGGTCGGTGAGGGAGCGGTTGTTCCGGTTGAAGCAGCCGCTGATCACCAGGTGTGTCTCACTGCGGGTCAGGGCAACATAGAGGAGGCGCTTCAACTCAGCGCGCTCCTGATCTCCCTCGGTCTCTCCGCGGAGGATCCACTCAGTATCACGGACCTGCACCGTAGTCTTCTCGGTCTTATGGACCGGATAGGAGAAGGAGTATGGAAGCGTGACCGATCCGTAGTGGGTGAAAGGGTCGCTGCGGTTCGGTGACTGCGAACCTGCATCGGCGAGGATGACGATGGGGAACTCCAATCCCTTGGACTTGTGCACCGTCATAATCTGCACCCCACTCTCCTCCTCCTTGATCACCTCCAAGTCCTCGATCTTCTCACTGCTACCGAGGTGGGCACGGAGGAAGTCGACAAAGTTGCTGAGGGTGCGCCCTTCTTCGGCAAAAATCTCCGCTAAGCGATGAAGAAAGGTGTAGTGCTCTAGGTACACTTGGTACTCAGGCCGGCTCGCAAAGTGCAGGTAGTAGCCGCTCTCATAGAAGAGCATCTGCACCAAACGCGGCAGCGAATAGCTACCGATCGCCGCCTTGAGGCCTTGGTAGAAAGCGCCGCAGGTAGCAAGGCGCTGTCGCTCACTTTCCACCAGAGCAGGATCGTCAGCAAAGAGGTCATCTTCGGCATCGAGGTCAGCGATACTCGCATCGCTGAGGTGACAGAAGGGGCTTCTCAGGATCACTGCATAGGAGAAGCGATCCTCAGGATAGAGGGCGAGCTGAAGCATCGCATAGAAGTCGTTAGCCAGCGACTCGAGCATCAAGGAACGAGCAGCTTGCACAGTATAGGGGATATTGCGCTGCCGCAGCGCCCGCTCGAAGCTCAGCTGGTTGGTGGTCGTGCGGACCAAAAGGGCAATATCGGAGGCCTCTGGACGCCTTGGCCCTTCTTTTGAAGGGATCAAATAGCTGTCAGAGGTTATCATCTCTTCAATCAGGGCTGCCACAGCATACCCTTCAGAGTCACTGCTACGCGCCTCATCCTCCCCTGCTTCTTCATCGTAGGCTTTGATTAAAAGATCGATCCGTGAAGCGATTTTCTCGGTGGGATTGCGGGTGTTCAGCGTGGCGAAGTCCGCCTCCCACACCTGCCCGCTATTACTCATGATCGTGGGAAAAATCTCGTTGAACCAATCGATGAGGTACGGCTCGCTGCGATAGTTAGTCTCCAGAACAAAGGCTTTCCCCCCTGCTGCTGTCAACTCGTTATCGAGGCGTTTGAAGACCGAGACATCCGCGCCACGGAACCGGTAGATCGACTGTTTTTCGTCGCCGACAAAGAAGAGTTTATTCGGATCCAGTTCATCGGCACTCGGTACTCCTTCACCCTGATACTCCAAGCGCTCAGCAAGAAGGTAGAGCAGCTCTTTCTGTAGCTCGTTGTTATCTTGAAACTCGTCGATCATGATATAGCGGAAGCGCTCCTTATACCGCTGTCGTAGCGCGGTATTGCGCTTGAGAATATCGACGGCAAGGTGGGCGACATCGGCAAAGCTGAGGATACCACTCTCGCGTTTGTGTTGGCGCACCAACTCGATGTACGTTTGCATAAACTGCATAACCGCCCTGCGCTCCTCTTGGTAGACCAAGAGGCCCAAAAGAGCAGAGAGACGCACCCTATCTTCAATATACTCGCCCCAGAGTTCGTTCAAGAGCATCAGCTCCTCGGTCTTACCGCTTGGCTTTCGATCGTGGCCAAGAGAGGAGCTGAGAAGCGCTAACTCTTGGGCAAGATCCTCTGCTTCTAGGAGGGCGCTTTGCAACTCTAGAACTCGACCGACGGCCCGCTGCCCCCCTGCGGTATGGGGGGTGATTGCTACAATCCGCTCTAGCAGATCAAAGAATACTGAACGCACAGCGGCATACTCGGCCTCCGCTTGACTGAGAATCTTCGTTTCACTCTCATCATCGAGGGTGATAGGCAAGGGGTAATGGCGGGTCGCCAACGGTACGAGGACCTCGTCGATCAGTTGGTCAGGGCTGTATATGGTGCTGAGAATCTTTGCCCCTTCTGAGAGCGGCCACGCCTCTAGGAGGGTCGCTGCCGCCCGTTCAGCGGCACGAAAACACCCCTGATCGTCGATAGCAAAGTCGCTGACGATCCCATAGTAGAGGGAGTCAGCTTGTACGATCTGAGAACAGAAGGAGTCCAAGGTGGCGATCGAAGCTTCGCTGAAGGTGGCGATCTGTTGGGCGATCGCAGGATCCTCTTTACAGAGCAAGAGGTAGCGGTGGATCCGCTGTTGCATCTCTCTGGCAGCCTTTCGGGTGAAGGTTAAGGTGAGGATCTCATCGACGCGTGCTTTGCCCTCGAGCACCAAGCGCAGAAAGCGGTAGCTGAGGACCATCGTCTTACCGCTACCGGCTCCAGCGCTGACCACGCAGTTCTCATCGCAGTAGACCGCAGCGCGCTGCTCTTCATCCAACTGGACATTGCCATAGCTCATAAACTCATCAAAGCTAATCATGGGGCTGCAAACCTCCTTCGGCACAGGGCTCGAAGCCACACCGTTCGCAGGAGCGCTTCGATGGGGTCGCCATCAGCTCTCCCGCTGCAAGGGCTTTTTGCATCGAATCAAGCCGCTGAGCAAAGAGCGTTGCTGCCAACTGTGCCTCGAGGCTCTCTGCCTCATTCCATAGGGCGTAGTACCGCTGCTCCTTGATGCTGTAGTAGGCTGCGCTGCTGCAGCTGCCGAGCTGGGAGTTCACATAGTCCTGATAGAGCAAGAGCTGGTAGCTCTGTGGTGCTTCGGTGAGCTTGCGCATCGCCGGTGTACCCTTCTTGTAGTCGACCACTGCAAAGCTATTATCGCCACGGGCGATCCGGCGGTCGATCAGCCCGTTGAGGTAGAAGCCTTGGTTGTGATACCCAAAGTGCTCTTCAAATCCCACCGAGGTATCGCCGGCAAAGAGGCGCTCCTCCTCGCTGAGGATTCCGCTCATCTGCTCTCGATGTTCTCCGATCATCCATGCACGAATCGAAGGGGTCGGCCCTCGTTCTCCGAAGTACTGGTTCAGTACCGTATCAAAGAGAGAGAGGATTTCTTCCCTATAGCGCTCATCTTGTCCGCTCTCTAGACGGGGGTTGGCGGTGAAGAAGCGCTGGTAGACTTCGTGCTGCAAGGCGCCGATCAACAGGTGGTTCACCCGCTGTGGCTCCCATTGTCCCTCCTCGACCCCGAGGAGGGAGCGACCAAAGAAGGCAAAGGGGCAGCGATCAAAGAGGTCCAGGCGGGTTGCCGAAAGGGGGATAGCAAACACTCCATCGTACTCACGCTTGAGTCGGTCGACCAAGGAGGGGGGAACTGGA
>DASRNL010000133.1:0-17359 GCA_035647415.1 Sphaerochaeta sp.
CGCTGGTACCTAAGCTCAAAGAACAAGCCCCCTCAATAATCGTACCCGTACCGAGGGCGCTCATGGTGTTGTCACCTCCGCCGGCTGCAACTAGTACATCGACAGATAACCCGAGCTTTGTTGCGACTTCTTCGGTGATAGTGCCGACCGGGGTCTCCCAGGCGATGAGAGGCGGAACCTTGTCAGCAAGCGAGTTGGAAGGATCGATCGTCTCTAACATTTTTTTTGAATATGCACGGGCTTGGACATCGTAGTACCCGGTGCCGCTTGCTTCGCTACTTTCGGTGACAATTTCGCCGGTAAGAATGTAGTTCAGATAGTCGTGCGGCAATAGTACATATCGGGTGCGTGCATACAACTCTGGTTCGTGATTGATCAGATATCGGATTTTGCTTGCGGTATAACCTACAGGCAAGGTGGTATGGATCGCATGCCACACCGCTTCATTTCCACCCGCATCACGAATAATTTCTTCATTATCATCTGCGGTAGAGGTGTCATTCCAGAGTTTGACATCTCGAATCACTTCCTTGTTTTCATCCAACACCACCAACCCGTGCTGTTGCCCACTAATGGCTATGGCTCGTACAAGTGAACGGTCAATAGCAGCAGCTTGTAAAGCATCTTCAATGGCGGCGAACATAGCATCTACCCACCACTGAGTTTTTTGCTCTCGTTTTCCGCTGTCATCGCTGATAATAGGATGTTTTTCATACCCTTTGCCGATGACCGTACCGGCGGATGCATCAAACACTATTGCCTTGGTTCCTTGGGTGCCACAGTCGATTCCTATATAGTACATTGTACGCTCCTTTTTCTAACTTAATGTTTCTCTAATAGTATACCATTAGATAGAGGAATATTGAAGAAAACCTCTTGCAAATGTAGGGAAATAATTAGACAATTATTATTATCAAAAAGAGTTAAATGGCTTTTGTGCTTTTGTGTTATCTAAGGTCAATTGCCACAGAAGAAAGCAAAAGTTTTCCAATGCGTTACCAGCAATAGCTGAGGGGTTTTGGCAATACAATGTACATATATATCCCGACACAAGAGGAGTAGGAGAGGTTACACATGAGAGAAATAGCAACGTTTTTACTGTCAGAACTTTCGGATAATGTCACCGCTTTTGAAATGGCACAGCTGGAGGAGGTTCTCACCAAAATCAAGAGTGCTAAGAGGGTCTTTTTGGTTGGAGCAGGAAGGTCTCGGCTTATCCTTTCTTTATACTGTGTCCGACTCAGACATCTTGGTATTTCTGCTTTCATGATCGGTGATCCCTTCACGCCTCCTGTCTCAGCAGGTGATATATTGCTTGCAGCGTCTGGTTCAGGCACCACCACTTCCACCGTTGCTTTGTCCACCCAGTTTAAAGTTTATGGGGGAGAAATTATTGTATTTACCAGCGACAACAAATCCAAGCTGGCAATGCTAGGTGATGTTGTTGTTACCATTGATGGCTCAACGGCATTGCAGTTCGATCAAGGAAGTCAAATTATGCGTTCACTTTTTGAACAAACCCTCTTTATATTGCTAGAAACCCTCGCACATAAACACGTGGGCTCTCTCGACTCAGCGCTGGTTACAGCTGCTCATGCGAATGTTGAATAAGCATTTTATTGACCAATACGTTCAGTTACGTACGTATCACTTGTCCAGCTAACTTTGCTCGTGCCTCTTCAGAGAGTGCCCCTGCAGCAACTGCACCGATGAGGGCAGCACCAAAACCTGCTCCATCTGCAATGGTTACCGTATGTACCGGAAGATTAAACTGGCTGGTAAGAACCTGCTGGAAGAGGTGATTGTTTCGAATTGCGTTTCCTGTGGCGACAATGCTGTCGAGCTGTGTTATCACTTCAGTCGCTTCAAATCCAAAGTCTCGCAACTCGTTAACGATACCGGTAATCGTGGCAAGGACAAGGTCCCCCATAGTGAGCGAGTGCAGTTCAATATTGGAAATGGTACCTCGAATTGCTGGGTTTTTTCGTGATCCTGAGAAACGAGGATCTACCTGAAGAGAAGTAGACCCCAGAGCGGTAGCAGCTTCTTTCATAAGGGAGAAGACTGCCTCATCTTCAATTTCAAACCCACCAGCTCTGATTGTTGAAGCAAAGAGCTGCTGCAGGGACTCATACGCTTTTCCTGCGGTAAGCGTTGCTCCAACAAACAAATAGCCCTTATCAAAAAATGGACGTAGTTCCATTGAATTAGGACATTCAGAAGTTTTACTGAAGAGGGAGATTTGGCCACTTGTTCCGATTGAGAGCAGGGCAGAGCGATCCCATGAAGAGACCATGCCGAAGAATCCTGCCTGATTATCACCCACTCCATAGGCGACAGGAACCCCTTCAGGGGTATGTCCAGCTATGGAAAGTGGCTGACTTGTTTCTAAGAACTGGTACTCAGTGCTACCAAATATTTCTCGCAGTAGCTGTTGATCAAAGGAAGAGGAGATTGGGTCAAATCCACCGTAGGTTCCCAGGCAACTCGAATCAGCATAGGGGAGAACTGCTCCTATCAGCCGGTTGGTGATGTATTCGATAATTCCACAAAAGCCCACCGCTTGATGCGGAACAACACCGAGGCGCTTGTTGGTATAATGTGTTAAGAAACCATATCCTGGGGGGAGTAGGACGCCTGTTTTTTCAAAGAGCATCTCCTGTGAACTTGTAGCACCAAAGGCTTCTACCCCTCTTTGGTCAAGCCACGTGTAGAGGGGGGAAACCGCCTCTCCGTTTATGTCGTAATAGAGGATGCCGTGTACTTGTCCAGTTACACATATTGAAGCGATAGGTGCTGAAACTTTTCCCAGTAGCTCTCGCACAGTACCCTCAATCGCTGGGGGACTTTGCAGGTATGCATAGGAGTCTACGGTATTGATACGCCTGTTTTTTTTATTCCACGATTGAGAGATGTTACCGTCGTGTAATGACAAGGCAATCAATGAGATATTTGTTGTTCCGATATCAATTCCTACGTGCACAGTACTCATGTTTGTCTCCCGTGTATACAGAGCATACTTTCAAATTGATGAGGATTCTTAGACTTTTTTAACTTAGGGCAGGCCTGCCCATTTATTACATACAAACAAGCATCGCTGTCCGATGATTCTTTTGCTATTTGTTTGTATGCAACAAGAGGATCTTGGTTTAAGAAAAGGTGAGTTTTTTGTTGAGGAGGGTGGGAGCAACCCAAGGCTACAGCTGATTTGTTCTCAAAGAAAGGACAGGTAAAAACAGAGATTGCCTCCGAGAAATTACAGCTTCCTACCCATTTATTGACATCCTTGCTTCTACAGCCCATGTATTGCTCACATACGAGAAGATATAATTCCATCAAAAGGAATTACTATCATGATAAGGTGCTTTTCCCGAGTTGTCAAATATTCATTTAAAATTAACAAGGTTATCTGTAAAAACTTACATCTTTTCCTTTGTTTTTAAAAATACAGGGAAAAATTCGTGAAAATCGCCTAATTTAAGGAGATTTTTGAAAAATGAGTCTTTCTTGTATGATATTGATTGTTTACAAGTTATTGCTTTGGATATACAAATTCTGGAGCACGTCTTCGTTTTGGTCGTTGAATGAGTTCTAGGGTTGTGCCGAGCTCTTTTTCGGTGTCTAGGTAAGCAAAATACCCGTCTCCGTCCAAGCCATGCCCACCACCCTCCATAGTGATAGCAAATCCTGCAGACTCTGCTTCTTGCATTGCTTCTTCAATGTTTTCAACAAGAAATCCAAGGTGCTGTACACCGTAACCATGGTTCTCAATAAACTCCTTATAAACCGTATCGCCATGAAGGTGCTGGATGAGTTCAATGCGAGTGTCACCAAAGTAACTGAGGGCAATCCGCATTCCATATTCAGTGGGTTTTTTATGTCTCCGCATCACTGAAAGGATCGTTTTATCATAGGTGTAGAAGTCCCATGGTCCCACTCCAAAAGCACGGGAGTAGGCTACTGCACACTCGTAGACATCCTCCACAACATAGGCAATTTGGGCAACGCCGTTGTTCAAAAATGATAGAGTCGGTTTGGCGATCTTTGATTGTTGATTCATTGCACACTCCTGTTCTATAAAACAGTATATTCAAAAAGCCAGATTTTTAAAAACAACTTTGGAAAGTCATCTCACTTAAGAGTATGGATGATAAAAAGAACAATTGAAACCATCGATTTGCTTTCTGGAGGATGAGGAGGTATTCACGCAACACTCAAGTCCAGAATGTCGGTGTTCTTCCTCTTTGATACATTCCAGACTTAAGGCTATTTCCTCCTGGAGACACCCCCATTTTATCAATTGCCACTTGGTTAAGCATCTCGGGCTATCAGAGCGCCTCTTGACCGGCAAAGGGTGCCACACTACACTTGCTGCATGGCCCAATTCATCACCTTCCCTACTTGGATTCGACCCGAGGTGTTCCCTGGCCTCCCCATCCGATGGTATGGCCTGATGTACGTCATCGCCTTTAGCATCGCCTACCTCCTCATACTCATACAAGTGAAGCGCAAGGAGACCTCCCTCGACAACGAAGGAGCACTCAATGCGGTGCTCTACTGTGTCGTCGGCCTAATCTTAGGGGCACGGCTCTTCAGCGTGCTCTTCTACGATGGATCTTGGTACTATTGGACCCATCCCCACCTGATCTTCTGGCCCTTCAGAGGAGGACAGTTTGTCGGTCTGCCGGGGATGAGCTACCACGGAGGGCTGGTGGGAGCGATTGTCGGTGGGTGGATCTTCAGCCGCACCAACAAGGTTGACTTCTTCGAGCTCGCCGATACGGTAGCCTTGGCTTCCCCTCTGGGATATACCTTTGGCAGGCTCGGTAACTTTATCAACGGTGAGCTCTATGGGCGGGTTTCGACCGCACGCTGGGCTATGCTCTTTCCCGAAGCGACCCCCTTCTCCACCAACTATAGCTGGGTACGCGAGATCGCCGACCAGGTGGGTATCGCCTACGAGAGTGGAGCGCTGGTTAACCTACCGAGACACCCCAGCCAGCTCTATGAGGCGCTCTTTGAAGGGATACTCCTCTTCCTCTTCCTCTGGTTCGTCATCCGCCGCAGAAGGACTGAGAAGCCCGACGGTATCGCCTTAGCGTGGTATATGATCGGATACGGGACGGTGCGTTTCTTCATCGAGTACTTCCGTACCCCCGATGCCAACCTCGGCTATATTATCGCTTGGGGAAAAGGGAGCGACAACATCGCGCTCTTCCAATCCTTTTTCAATATCTCTTTGGGGCAGATTTTCTGTCTTGGCATGATCCTCGCCGGCACGCTCTTTGCCCTCTATCTACATCGACGCCACAAGAAGGAGAGCTAGATGTCTACACTATCAGATCGACTCGCTGCCCTGCGCACCGCTATGGTGCAGCAGGATCTTGCAGCATGGATTATCAATGGAACCGACCCCCACTCTAGCGAGTATGTTGCAGATCGCTGGACAACCAGGGAGTGGATCAGTGGCTTCAGTGGCTCCGCTGGCTCGGTGATTATCACCGCTGATGAGGCGCTGCTCTTCACCGACTCGCGCTACTTCATCCAAGCCGAAGCAGAGCTTAAAGAGAGCGGCTTTACCCTGATGAAGCTCCATACCCCCGGCTACCCGGATATGGTTCAGTACCTCAATACCACCTTTTCTTCTGGGGCTCGGGTGGGGATCGCCAAGGAGACGCTGACGATCAGCGAGCGTGACCGCTACGCAAAAAGCCTCGCTGCTTCGATCACTCTGGTGCCCAGCGAGGACCTCATCGATGCGATCTGGAGAGATCGCCCTCTGGTCCCCAGCACCGCAGTCCTAGAGATGGCTGCTGAGCTCACCGGCTTCAGTGCCGAGGCGAAGCTTGCCCAGGTGAGAGCTGAGCTAGCGAAGAAGGGGGCGAGTGTTACGATTATCTCCAGTCTCGATGATATCGCTTGGCTGACAAACCTTCGAGCGAGCGATGTGGTATATAACCCGGTCTTCTACGCCTACTTGATCGTAGGGGAAACCCAGGCTTGGCTCTGCAGCAACCTCTCTCGCTATAGCGAAGAGATCCGCTCTTCGCTCGCCGAGCACTTTGTTCTTGTGCCCTACGAGGAAGTAGCAGAGGTCATCGCCAAGGAGATCAGCGCTGAAGAGCGTGTCTATCTGGACTTCGACCGGACTACCCTCGTCGTAGAGGAGGCGCTGAAGAGTGATAACTTGGTCAGCGGACGGGATATCACCACCGACCTCAAAGCAAAGAAGAACCCCACCGAGCTGGAGGGGATGCGCCGCGCCCACCTCCTCGATGGGGTGGCGCTGGTGAACTTCCTCGCCAAGCTCGACACTAAAGCGGGCTCCTACACCGAGATTGAAATCTCCGAACTTCTCCTTGCTGAGCGCAAGCGAAACAAGGAGTTCCTCGGAGAGAGTTTCCATCCGATCTCAGGCTTTAACGCCAACGGAGCGTTGCCGCACTACCGGGCGACCGAGGAGCACAACAGCACCGTAACAGGGGATGGCCTTTTGGTCCTGGATACCGGCGGCCACTATGAGAGTGGGATGACCGATGTGACGCGGACGATCCTCTTTGGTGAGGCGACGGTGCAGCAGAAGCAGGATTACACCCTAGTGCTCAAGGGCAACCTCGCCCTTGCCTCAGCACGCTTTCCTGAAGGGACTTTTGGGTATCAGCTGGATGTGCTTGCCCGTCAGTTCCTCTGGGATGCAGGGCTCGCCTTCTTCCACGGCACCGGCCATGGCATCGGCTTTCGACTCAACGTCCACGAAGGGCCACAGTCGATCAGCCCGCGGGCGATCACCGTCGCCTTGGAGGAGGGGATGATCGTAAGCGATGAGCCGGGGCTCTACCGGGAGGGCGAGCATGGAATCCGCATCGAGAATATTATCGTCGTGCAACCGGACGTTACCACCGACTTTGGTCGCTTCCTCAGCTTTGAAGTATTGACCATCTGCCCGTTTGAACGCACATTGATAGAGAAAGATTTGCTGAGCGAGACCGAGATAGCGATGGTCGATGCGTACCATAGCTGGGTCTACGATGAGCTACATGAGTTGGTGGATGAGGCGGCGCTACCGTACCTAGCGGCAGCGACCGCCCCACTGTGAGATAAGAAGGAGCATATACCGATGGTAGAAGCATTACAGAAGATGGGAAAGATCTCCCGACGGGGCCCAGTTGTCCTAGCGATAATGGATGGCGTGGGTTTCGGCGCATACAAAGAGGGCGATGGCGTTGCAGCTGCGATGACCCGGAACCTCGATGCAATCTATAGAGAGCACCCTTGGACCAAGCTGAAGGCACACGGCGAAGCGGTCGGCCTTCCCAGCGATGAGGACATGGGCAATAGCGAAGTCGGGCATAACGCCATCGGCTGTGGCAGAGTCTTCGCCCAAGGGGCGAAGCTGGTGAACCAGTCGATCGCCAGCGGCAAGATGTTCACAGGGGAGACCTGGAAGAAGCTCGTCGGCAACGTTGTCGACAACACCTCGACGCTGCACTTCATCGGCCTGCTCTCCGACGGAAACGTCCACTCCCATATCGACAACCTCAAGGCGATGGTAGCCGAAGCGAAGACCGAGGGAGTGAAGCGGGTACGGGTTCACGCTCTGCTCGACGGCAGGGATGTGGGAGAGCTCAGCGCTCTGGAGTACTTTGAGCCCTTTGAAGCCTTCCTTGCAGAGCTCAACGATGAGCGCTTCGATGCGAAGATCGCCAGCGGTGGTGGGCGGATGGTCATCACGATGGACCGCTATAACGCCAACTGGGATATGGTCCGCAAGGGGTGGGAGACCCACATCCTCGGAGAGGGGCGCCTCTTTGCCTCGGCAACCGAGGCGATCACCACCTTGCGCAAAGAGAGTGGGGCGATCGACCAGGACCTGCCCCCCTTTGTTATCGGTGAGAACGGTGCGCCCATCGGCACGATCGAGGACAACGACAGCGTCATCCTCTTCAACTTCCGTGGCGACCGCGCCTTGGAGCTGACCAAAGCCTTCGAGGCGGATGAGTTCACCCACTTCGACCGCAAGCGTCGACCGAAGGTCGAGTTTGCCGGAATGATGGAGTACGATGGGGATCTGCATGTTCCCAAGCAGTACCTCGTCTCCCCACCTGCGATCGATCGCACGATGGCCCAGTACCTCTGTGCCAGCGGGGTGAAGCAGTTCTCGATCAGCGAGACGCAGAAGTTTGGTCACGTCACCTACTTCTTCAACGGCAACCGTACCGGTAAGTTCTGCGAAGAGCTGGAGGAGTATGTGGAGATCCCCAGCGATATCCTCCCCTTTGAACAGCGGCCCTGGATGAAGTGTGCACAGATCGCCGACCGGGTGATCGAGGAGCTGCAGGACGGAGATTGGGACCTCATCAAGCTCAACTTCCCCAACGGGGATATGGTCGGACATACTGGCAACTTCCAGGCGGTAGTCTGCTCGATGGAGGCGATGGACCTGCAGATCGGTCGTATCGCCCGTGCGGTCAAGGAAGCCGGTGGGGTGCTGATCCTTTCAGCGGACCACGGCAATGCCGATGATATGTATGAGCATAACAAGGATGGATCGGTCAAGTATAAAGAGGATGGAGAGCCGCAGGCGAAGACCAGCCACTCGCTGAACCCGGTGCCCTTCATCATCTACGACCCTGAGTATGCAGGGGAGTACTCCCAAGAGTTCGTCGAGGGCTTAGGGATCAGCAGCATCGCTGCGACGGTGATGAACCTCCTGGACTTTGCAGCCCCTGAGGATTACACCCCATCGATTATCACGATGCTGTAAGCTGAAAGAAAGATGCTACGTTCTTATAGAGAGGGGCCTTCGGGCTCCTTTCTTATGTCCAGACGCGGTGAGCGCGGGAGACGAGCAAGAGGAGGATCAACCCAAGGGTATAGAGGAAGAGGCCGAAGTACCGGGAGCCCAGGCCGCATGGGATCGTCACCAGGGCATTCCCCCCTATCAAAAGTGCATACGCTAGTGGACGGCCGACACTCTGGCGGTTGCGGTTCTGTTGCTCAAGAAGCGGCAACAGGAAGGAGAGGATCGCTAAGAGGGTGATAACGGTGATCGTCATAGAGAAGAGCGAATCGCTGATGCAGACCTGATAGATGAAGGAGGGGTCGTTGATACTGATCGGGGCCATCAGGGAGATCAAGAGGGAGAAGGAGAAGCCTACTGCCACGTACTGGGCGAGGCGCTTAGATTGTAAGGACTCCTTGAAGAGGCTCATGCAGAGGAAGAGCGCTGCAGTATAGAGCAGGGAGAAGTGGTAGATGACCGCAGTCGTATACGGCGAAAGCAGCCGCAGGGTGGAGAAGCTCTGATGCATCGGCAGCATCTTGATCGCCGAGAGGCTGATGGTGGTAAAGAGCAAGGGCAGCAGTGCTGCTTCAGTCCCTACGGTGATCCGGTAGAAGAAGCTGAAGGTGATTGCGACAAAGAGGGTGATCCAAAGGTGCAGGAGGGTAGGAAGCAAAGAGGGGAGGACACTGACCAAAACCCCACTCTTCTGCGCTGCATCTGCAGTGAAGATGAAGACCACCGAGAGGGCGACGGTGATGACGCCCTCAAGGATCAGCAGTAGCAAACGCAGCTCTTTTTTCATCAGACCTTACACAATATCCCGGTAGGAGTTTTCAATTCGCACCCCCATGCGCTCGGTGGTATAGGCCGCTCCGAAGGCAGCGATATAGGAGTCGATGAGGACCCCCAGGCCGTTGAGCAGGGGAATCATGGCGATCAAGGTCATCTCCGCTCCGTAGAGGGAGACCTCTAGCACCTGCAGGGTGGCGAGGCTGATGAAGAAGACCTCCATCCCGAGGTAGAGGGGGCTGAGGTACGCCAGAGCAGCTGAAGCTGCAGCAACGGCGACGAGCACCTGTAGGCCGGGCAGCTCTCCGCTAGCGGCGTAGACCAAGCTCAGCGTGGAAAAGGATGCGATCATCGCCGATCCCCCACGACCGATGATGGTGTACAGCGGTACTGCGGTGCCGCTGACCCGCTTCTGCGCTCCAGCGTTGTGGCGAGAGAGGCTCATGGTCATCGGGGTGGTGAAGAAGATATTAGCAGTGAAGAGCCCAGCGATAGCGGGGGCAAGCATCCGGATGAGGATCTTATAGGGGTTCACTCTGAAGCCCGAGACGATCGCCAAAAGCAAGGGCAAGAGGATCAAGAGTACGCCCAAGGTCGCTCCGATGAGGGTCAAAAGGAATTGGGTGGCGACAAAGAGGGTGCCCTCCATCTGCATGTGGCTGAACCAGTAGCCGGCGGCGAAGAAGACAAAGAGGAAGCCCGCTGCGCTGTAGGCACGAGCCATACGGAACATCACTTCGCTGAAGGAGTTCATCGTCACATATGCAGGGCGAATCACCTCCATGTTCGGCTTTAAGAAGTAGCCGAAGAAGAGCGCTACCAAGAGCAGCGGCAACAAAAAGCCATCGATGCGAACGAGGGTATAGAAGGGGTTGCTTGCCATCCCTTGTGGAAGCAGCTGCAAAAAGGAGTGGGGGATGAGCCCAGCGAGCATCTGCGGGTTGCCCCCAGCGCTGCTGCTTGCAGGGAAGTTCACCGGGAAGAAGCGGAAGACCGCCGCTCCTGCGAAAGCCAGCAAGAGGGTTGAGAGAATCGACCAGATGATGGTGGTGCGGGTTAGCACGCCCCCCTTGGCATCCTTGCGCAGCGACGCGACGCCACTGCTGAAGCCGACGAAGGCTAAGGGGATGAGCAAAAAGCCACCGACCTGAACGAAAAACGCCGTAAAGGTGAGCATCGTCTGGGTAAAGGCCAGTGACTCACCAAACAAAAGGGTTGCCGCGAGGCCAAGAGCTGTTGCGGCTAAATAACTTATCCATGTCTTCATACCCCTCAGAGTAATAGAACATGCATTTCAAGTCAATCAAACAAGGTCATATCGTCGCCTCTGCATCATCCTATTCGAGCAGGAGTTGGAGCTGATACCCAGCTAGGGACTCCCGTTTCAGGAGCTTGTCCACATAGGCGGCAGGTTCGTCCAGCACTCCAGCGATAGAGAGCGCAATAGCAGAGAGGTAGATGATCTCCTGCATCGGCTCCTTATCGTACCAGGTCACCCCTTGGTACTCATTGGTCTGTGCATAGGCGCGCACCCCGCCGTCTAGGAGGATCTCACTGAGCAGGGTAAGCGGATCAGCACCCTCGGTGGTGACCTCGTTGGCACAGGCAGCGAGGATCGCTGCGCTGTGGCAGACCTTTCTGCCGAGCTCTCCTTCGAACCCCTCTTCGGCGAGCTGGTCGGCGAAGAAGCGGGAGAGGAGTATCCTGTCGCTGATCGCAAGTGCCTCGGCGACGGTGGTCTCCTCGGTGATGAAGGGCTTGAGGAAGAGCGAGGCTGCTACAATCGTCTCCATCTCATCTAAGATCGCAGCGCCGTGGCGAGCGAAGGGGTTCTCAGCGGTGAAGAGGGCTCGGTAGCGCTCCATCTCCTCCATCATCTCAGAGGCTGGAACCTCACGAACCGGGGCTGGGAGCGAACGCAACGCTGCAGGGTGGAGGATCTCCACCGCAGCATGGAGGTGGGTGTACGCTTCTCCGAGGGTCAACAGCACCTTGCGCCCACTGCGCTTGGCGGCTTCACCGGCGAGCATGAGGCGGATCTCCTTGTAGAAGCTCTTGCTTCGGAGGTTGTCCATCGCCTTGTAGAGGGGGCTGAAGCGTAGCGCTAAGATCTCCTGATCCAGATCCGCTACACCGCTATCGCCGATCTGCTCGTAGAGCAATCCGTAGGTGCCATCGGCATCCTCAACCTCGCGGATATTGAGCAGGACCTTCGTTGCAAAGCCCCGCAGGTGGACGAACATCCCCTCATCGAAGATCCGCAAGGAGGGGCGCATATAGGTAAGCCCATCCTCAAAGGAGTCCCAGATAACATAGCGGCGGCCGCCGACGGTCAAACCTAGGGCCTCGGCGAGGCTGACGGTTGTGGTGTACTTGTTCTCGGCACTGCCGGTGGTTTTCGGAGCGGACTCTTTGATCGTCCCCTCCACCGCCTCATACTGGTTGTTGTAGAAGATCAGCGCTCGTTCGTGCTCGGTGCCGTTCACATAGCAGTAGGCGCTCTCTTGCACAGCTCCATCGCGCCAGAGGTCGAAGAGCTCAAAGAAGTCGGAGCCGCTGAAGAGGTAGCGGCGCTTTAAGAGCGGGAAAATCCGTCGATAGTGCTCCCCTACGAGGTGCTCGTTGGGCTTCTCATCCCAGTAGGCGCGGCGGTACTCCATGCCGTACTTCTCCCTAAAACCTTCGATCTGTCCGTGGCCGAACATCGGCAGGCCGGGCATCGTGGCTAAGAGGGTACAGATACCGAAGTACTTATCCCCATCGCCGAACTGGGCGATCGCCGTCTCCTCGTCGGGGTTGTTCATGAAGTTCACAAAGCGCTTGAGGATCTCTGCGTCGAAGGCGATGGTGTTCTTGATCGTATCGCGGTACTTCTGATTCTCCTGGTTCTTCAGCATGTTCATGAAGGCGCTGTTGTAGACTCGGTGCATCCCAAGGGTCCGGACGAAGTAGCTCTCCATCATCCAGAACGCTTCGGCGAGCAAAAGGGTGTCAGGCAGCTCCTCGTTGATCCGGTCGACGACCTCCCGCCAGAACTCCTGGGGGATCAGGCGATGGAACTCCGCCTCATCGATGCCGTACTGCGAGCGCCCGGGGATATCCCCTCCGTGGCCGGGGATCGGGTACCAGAGGCGTTGGATATGCTTCTTCGCCAGCGTCATCGCCGCGTCGAAGCGGATGATGGGGAAGTTGCGGGCGACGTGCTTGATCTGCTGATAGACAGCCTCTCGGGCAGCTGGGTTGAGGAAATCGATCTGGGCGGTGTCGTTCCAGGGCATCGAGGTCCCATCGTTACCGTGGAAGATATAGGTGGTATCCCCGGTCTCCAGGTCGCGCCGGCGGAAGGTGACCGCCGCGTCGCTCTGATCGTAGTAGTGGTCCTCGATCTTGATCTCCACCCGCGGATCCTCGCTGAGGTCCGCCCCTTCGAAGGTGTAGGAGGGGAAGGGAGGATAGCTCTGTTGGATGAAGTAGTCGCTGTGATGGATCACCCAATCCCCATCGATCCCAGTGTGGTTGGGGACCATATCGCTGGCGAGGCGGATATTGTATCGGTTGGCCCGCTCCCGGAGGTTGTTCAACGCATCCCATCCGCCGATACTCTGGGCGATCTCATAGTTCTTCAAGGAGTAGGCGGAGGCTTCAGCATCGGGGTTGCCGCAGTAGTTCTTGATCTTGCGGCTGGCGGTGCTGCGCTCCCAAAGGCCGATGAGCCAGAGCGCGGTAAAGCCCTGCTCGCTGAGCTGCTGTAGCTCCTCATCAGGAATCTTGTCCAAGGTGTTGATCGTCCGTCCATACTGCTTGGAGAGCTGGTCGAGCCAGACGAGGGTGGACTTGGCGACCATCACCACATTGGGCATCCAGTTTCTATCGGCGGTGAACGCCTCATACTCGCTCTCAAATAAGGAGTAGTCCGGCACGATCATCGGCGGCTTGCCCCCTGCACCTACGGCGGGGAAGTGGGGCTTCTGCTCCTCCTGGACGAAGTCGATCGCCCGCAGCAGCTTGCGCTTCAATGCCTCGGGAAGCAGGTCATCCCAGTGCTCCAGGATATAGGTGATCTGATCGAGCAGGCTATCGGGGTAGAGCTTTGCTGGTCGGGTGAGGAAGCTGAAGATATCCCGCTGTTCAGCGGTGGAGCTGCGCAGGCTCTGGTCGTGACCTCCGAGCAGCGCCGTCAGCGCTTGGGTGGCTTGGGGGAAGATTACCCCCTCAGGGGAGACGAAGGGCTTGGCTGCTTTGACCAAGGCGGGGTTCTCCAGCATCACCTGGTGGATGAAGTAGCCGCGCAAGGACTCCTCGTAGAAGAAGTCCAGCGGCATGCCCTGTTCGACGAGCAGCGGGGAGGGGAACTCCTTCATAAAGAAGGCGAGCACCGAGCTGGTGGCATGGTTCTTGGAGATCAGGTTGGTCAGCCGGGTGAAGTAATCCGGCTCGCTGCCGGCGATGTAGTGGGTGAGGACGCTTTGGTAGAGCTGGTGGAGGACCGCTGTAGCGTGCAGAAGACTGGGGGAGACCCAATCGTTGCCCCCCTTTTCCTTTACCCGCTGGTTGTAGAAGTAGGCAAGTTCAGTCGCTTGGCGGTGGAGAGCGGAAAGTTCGGAGTCTGATATGAATACCGGAGGAAAAAAATCCATGTCGGTACGGGTTCGAACAGAAATACGAAAATCTCGTGTTATCAACGGTCGCCTCCCTGGGAGAATCTCCCTCTCTTTGCGATAGGCAAGTATAGCATGTGTCTGAAATCTTGTAACCCCTGTTTCTGTTTTTCAGGGCACCGAGAGCAAGGACTTTGACCCTGGCTGTAGGGATTTTCTTAAATCGATCAAGGAGGCAGCGAGGGCGAAGATATCCCCCAGATAGGGCTCCTCATCGGGGCCAAAGCGCTGTAGGACAAAGGCGGAGACACCCCCATGTTTTGGCCTGCCGATTCCGATCTTCAGCCGCCAAAAATCCTCGCTCTTGAGGTGTTGGGCGATGGAGCGCAGCCCCTTATGGCCGGCGAGCCCGCCGCCCTGCTGCAAGGTCACCGTAGAGAAGGGGGTCTCTAGGTCGTCGTGGACGACCAGGAGCTCTTTTGGCAACAGATTGTAGAAATCCATGGCAGCGCGGACGCTGCGACCGCTCTCATTCATATAGGTTTCAGGCTTTAAAAAGTACATGCCACCTTCGCTTGCGATACGCCCATGGAACTTTTTGCTCCAAGAGAGAGCGGGGTATAGCGCATCAGCGTACTGCCATCCGACATTGTGTCGAGTCGCTACGTACTGTCTTTTTGGGTTGCCCAGAAAGGCCATAAGCTTTACCATAGCCACACTATACGAGGAAAGGTCATAAGAGAAAAGATGTACATCTTAGTCACCTATGTTCCCCCATCGCACCTCGAAAGCGTGAAAGCCGCACTCTTCGCTAGCGGCGCCGGTTCGATGGGCTCCTACGATCAGTGCTCCTTCCAGACGCTCGGCGTCGGACAGTATCGTCCGCTGAAAGGCAGCAAACCCCACAGCGGCGAAGAGGGGGTCGTAGCAGAGGTGGATGAGTGGCGCCTTGAGATGGTAGTAGCGCGCTCGCAGGCCAAAGCGGCCCTTAAGGCGCTTTTTGCGAGCCACCCCTACGAGGAGGTCGCCTACCACCTGATTGCAGTGCTGCGGGATGCAGATCTGAAGGAGTGAAGATGGCAAAGAGTGTACAAGAGATCAACGAGAAGATTCAAAGAGGCACCGTAGTGGTGGTCAGCGCAGAGGAGTTTGCCAGCATGGCAAAGAGCGAACCGATTGCAGAGCTGGCCAAAGAGGTGGACATCGTCACCACCGCAACCTTCGGTCCGATGTGCTCCAGCGGTGCGATCATCAACTTCGGACATTGGAACCCGGGAATCCGAATGGAGGAGATCCGGCTCAACGGGGTCAGCGCCTACGAAGGCCTCGCTGCGGTGGATACCTACCTCGGGGCGACCGCCGAATCCAAGTACGACCCCTCCTACGGCGGGGCACACGTCATCGAGGCGTTGATCAACGGAGAGGATGTGCGCCTGCAGGCCTACGGCAAGGGGACCGACTGCTATCCGACCAAGGAGATCGAGACCTGGGTCAACAAAAAGACGCTTAACGAGTTCTACCTCTTCAATCCCCGCAACGCCTACCAGAACTACGGCGCTGCGACCAACAGCGCCAACCGCATTAAATACACCTATATGGGGAGCCTGCTCCCTCGATACAACACCGTCACCTACTCGACCAGCGGGGAGCTCAGCCCCCTGCTCAACGATCCCTATCTTCGGACGATCGGTCTGGGGACTCGGATCTTCCTCGGGGGTACCGAAGGGTATGTCGCCTGGAATGGGACGCAGTTCAACACCCGGCGCGAGCGTACCGCCGACGGGGTGCCTACCCTAGGGGCGGCGACCTTGGCGGTGATCGGGGACGCTAAGGCAATGTCCTCCGAGTATATCAAGAGCGCCTACTATGAGCGCTACGGCACCTCGCTCTTTGTCGGCATCGGCATCCCGATCCCGGTCCTCGATGAGGGCATCGCCGCCTCGCTTGCGATCACCAACGAGCAGCTGGAGACGAAGATCCTCGACTATGGGGTTGCCGACCACCCGGTGGTCCGAAGCGTCACCTACGCAGAGCTGGCAAGCGGGTCGGTGGAGGTAATCGAAGGGAAGATCGCCAAGACCGCCCCGCTCTCCTCGCTCGCCAAAGCTCGGGAGATCGCCGAGGTGCTCAAAGGGTGGATCGAAGAGCGGAAGTTCTACCTGAGTGAGGCGGTAAACCCGCTGCCCTCCGACAGCTTTGTCCGCTCCTTGGTCCCCCGCGAAGGAGGCAAGATGTGAAGAAGCGTTACGCCCTACGATTCAACCCAACCTTGGTCGAGCAGCCGATCGTCAGCAAGCTGGTTCGCACCTATGATGTCGATATCAATATCCTCAACGCTGATGTGGCTAGCGGCCGTGGTGGCAAGCTCATCGTCGAACTCTCCGGCAAGCAACAGGCTCTAGATGCGAGCGTCACCTACCTCAAGGAGCTGGGCATCGGTGTCAGCGAGATGATCAGCGAGCTGCTCTTTGCCTCCGATGCATGTATCCACTGCGGAGCCTGCACAGCGGTCTGTGCCCCGAAAGCCCTCTCCCTCGATGAGGCGGTGCGCCTGCACTTTGACGCATCGCTGTGTGTCGTCTGTGGGCTCTGTGTACAAGCCTGCCCCTTAGGGCTCTTTACCATCAGTGATGAGCGGGGGGTCGAGTGAGCTATCAACGGCGCACCTACCGATCAGAGATGGGTAGCGAACGGTTTCACACCTTCAGCCTCGCCATCGGTGAGAGCGACCTCTTTGTCGGCTATAGCGGAGAGGCGGAGCTCACTGCGGTACAGGGGCGTGTATCGCGCCAACTGCGCAGGTTGCGCCAAGAGATCCTCGACTACCCTGATTCGAGTTTCCTGGTCTCCTTAACGCCACTCTATCAGCATATCGAAGGATCGCCGTTGCTTTCGGCGATGGTCGAGGCCTCCGAACAAGCCAATGTAGGGCCGATGGCTGCGGTCGCTGGAGCGATCGCCCAAAAGATCGGCAAGGACCTCATGGCGCATTTCGATCTCTCTGAGGTGGTCATAGAGAATGGAGGAGACCTCTATCTTAACCTCACCGAGCCGCTTTTGGTCCGCCTTTTAGCGCCGACAAGCCCCTTTAACAACCAGATCGGTGTCCGGGTGAACGGCGAGGTAGGGGTAGCGACCTCCTCGGCTCGATCTGGCCACTCCTTGAGCTTCGGGCGCGCCGATGCAG
>DASRNL010000134.1:0-18936 GCA_035647415.1 Sphaerochaeta sp.
TCAGAGATGCCATCAAAGATCTGGGCACGAGCATATCGGTATCCTTTATCTACGTGCAACGTAACATTGATAGAGCCATCAGTCCGTGTTGGTCGAGCCATATTCCCCCTCCCTGATATAGTATATTATACTATAAGCAAGAAAGGATTGTCAATCTGTTTTATCTAAACAGCATAAAGAATTAGCTCATATTTGAGGGTTAATAGTAGAAATGAATGCAAAAGTCACGATAGTAGGAGTTGAACTTGGTACGGAGGAACTCCACACTGCGCTTCGCTGCGGTGTCAGCATCGGGATATGGAAGAATTTCACAGGCAGTCCACCCGTCATACCCTATTTCGGTAAGTGCTGAGAAGATTTCATCCCAGTCGATGTGCCCATCACCAGGGGCGTGGCGGTTGCTATCAGCAAAGTGCACGTAGCGGACGAATTTCTTGTTACGGACAAGGCTGTCGCCGATGCGGTCATCCTCGATGTTCATATGAAAGACATCCGGCATCATTTTCCAGTTTGGTCTACCGATTTTACGCAACATTGCAGCGGTCTGATCGAGGTTGTTGAGAAAATCGATCTCATAACGGTTCACCGGCTCTAAGATCAGGTCAACACCTCGTGGTTCAGCATACTCCGCTACGCGGTGAGCCATATCCAAGAAGAGCGTTTCCGCTACTTCATAGGGCCTGTCGCCAATCGGTCCACGGGTACGTCCGACATTGACCAATCCTCCGAAGTCGCTCGCTAGGTCGATGAACCGACAGAAGCTCTCATAGAGCTCCTGGCGCTTCTCTGGATCCTCGTCGGTAAAGGAGAGGCCACGAGCTGCAAAGACTTGGCCGCTGGAGATTGCACTGACCTCCATATGACTCTCACGGAGCCACTGGGTAAGCTCGCTCACATTGACCTCGGAAGGACTCTGCAATGCGAGCTCTACCCCGTCATAGCCGAGCTTGCTCGCTTTGATAATCGACTCTTTTACCCCACGAAAGACGACAAATGCGTTCTCAGAGGCTCCATCGCTAGCAATTGCTACAGAGAGTTTCATCCAACAATCCTTGTAGTAAGGAGGCAGGCGATTTGCCTGCCTCATCAGCTTACATCTCCTTAATCAAAGAGATATCACCACTTGCTGCTGCGCGGAGCAACGGCTCCATGTAGGTATCCACATCAGCTGTGGTCATCGGCACCGGCATGTTCTGCAGCTTCATCTTCAGCTGCGGATCCTTGGCGGCGGTGAGTGCACGGGTGATGTGTCCCTCGGTGAAGCCGTCGATATCTTCGAGCTTCGTGGGAGCTTGAATCGCCTTGCTGAAGGCGATCATCATCTCAGCGACCGCCTCAGCGAGTTCGCGCCCAAAAAGATTCTCGACTGAATCACCGTAGCCATACTTAGCAAAGATTGCTCCGACGACGTGCAGCTGCTTCTGGATCGCTCTGCCATAGAGCACCGAGTAGTAGGGGTTCATGATGCCACAGGCGGTTCCGTGGGCGACGATATCCACCAGCGAGAAGCTGGTCAGGTGTGCACCGCTGGTTCCACCGATCATTATGGCGTAGCCACCTAGGTCGGTCGCTAGGCCTATTGCCTCTCGTGCCTTCACATTTGCAGGATCCTTGATCAAGGTCGGTGCGTACTCCGCGACGAGGCTGATGGCACATTCGGCAAGTTCCTTGGTTATTTCGTAGGTCTCTTCGTTCGCTCCGAGGAAAACTTCGTAAGTGTGAGCGATCGCATCGAGCGCGCCATCGATCGTCAAGGAGAGCGGCATCGAGAGGGTGGTCTCATAGTCAAACACTCCGACGGTGGGAATCAGCGCATCATCTACGATGAGCTTCTTCTGCCCCTCCACCGGGTCGGTGATGTTCGAATACTTGGTCAGGTGTGCACCACTGGAGGCGGCGGTCATCACGGCGATGGTGGGGACCAAGGTGCTCTTGGTCTTCTTTAGCTCAGCGGTAACAACTCCAGTACCGAAGTAGTGGTCGATTTCTGGGGTTACCTTTGCACCGAGGGTCGCCAGTGCGTTGCTCGCCTTGGTAGCGTCGATAGCGGAACCACCGCCGATGGTGATGATACAATCCGGCTGGTGATGGAGGATGTAGGTCTCCAAGCGATAGACGTCCTCACGGGGAGCGTTGGGCTTTGCCTCAGGGACAACGGTGCCACCGGCGAGTTCGACTCCGGCCTTCTCTAAACTTGCCACCACCTTGTCGGCGACTGGCTTGAGGTAGGTATCGTTGCTGATCACCAGCGCGCGCGTTCCAAACGCGGCGGCGGCGGCTCCTACCCTATCAAGAACAGCAAGTCCATGGATATAGGAATCGCCCTTCCATTGGTGTAATAATTCATAAGCTCTTTTCATCTGGTCCATAGTAGTCTCTCCTTCGTTGTATTCGGTTGCAGAGCTCTCTTGCACGAGCAGCAATATGTTCTGCTTTATTCCATATTTTGCCGAAAGCGGGATATAAACCCCACATTCGGTACCGGTATCGTCCATACCTATTGCATCAAACGTACAAGAGATTCCCACTTTGAGGAAGGCCTCATCGCACGCCGATGCAAAATCGCTTACAAACACGTGCTCTTCGCCGCTCAAGCGTATGCCAGTCTTGGTAACGTTCCCGAACATCGACTCGATCCCAAAGGGCGTTACCATCGGTACGCAACAGACGCAACCTGGAATTTCATCGACGGCAAACTGTATACAATCAGTCTGTCACATCCTCTAATCCCCTGGTCAACACTTTTGCTAAGGCATTTATACCACATAATTTCACTCTACAGGGGATTAAAGCGTACTTTCTATGTATTTGTTCAAATTGTCTATTGTACACAATTTCTTGACTTCCCCTCCTGCTGCTCATACAGTGGGGATATAGAGGAAGGTATGTATGAAAAAACCTATCCAGTACAACCTAAGCGACCAAGTCTATGCAATGCTCAAAGAGCAAATTCTCAATGGAGAGCTACAGGGAGGGATGAAGATTCCCGAAGAGACCCTCGCTGAGGAGATCGGCGTCAGCCGAACCCCGATTCGAGAGGCGATCCGTCGGCTCGCCGAGTATGGGCTGGTTTCCATCAAACCCCGTTGCCACGCATTGGTCAACGGCATCACCGAGGAGGAAGTCCTCGATATCGCCCGTGTCCGAATCGCCTTAGAGCAGATGGCAGTCGATGCGATCGATGAGAAAAGCTACCAAGAGCATATGCAGGAGCTCTCCCGTTACGCCGCCGATTGCCAGTACGCGATGGGCATCGGCGATCGAGCGACGGTCTTTCAGCAGGATAGCCTCTTTCACCTAACCTTGGTAAAAGCATCAAAGAACACCGCGCTAATCTTCCTCTACGAGCGCCTCGATGCTAAGATCCAACAGGTGCGGATCGCTCAAAACCTCCCTGAAGAGGATTTGACCTACTGCTTGAACCAGCATGCACAGATGATGAGCCACTTGAAGAACGGGGAGAAGGAAGCGTGCAAACAGCTCATCTACGACCATATCTCCCACGACACCTTGGACCTTGGAGAAGAGCAATAATGCAAAGAAACGATATTATTATCACCTACGGTAGCGACGCAAAAGCGATGACCCACGCCCTCTTAGCGGCGATCGATCTCCCCGCCCTCATCGGCGATACTGACCGGACAATCGCACTGAAGCCTAACTTGGTGGTGGCAGTCACCCCCGACGGTGGCGCAACGACCCACCCCGAGATCACTGTGGCGATCATCGAACACCTGCAGCAGCACGGCTACCACAATATCAAGATTGTCGAAAGCGCCTGGATCGGAGATTCGACGGAGCGGGGCTTTAAAGTCAACGGCTACTATGAGATCAGCGAGCACTATAAAGTTCCCTTGGTCGATGTGAAGCGAGACCCCTATGTGAAGAAGAGCGCCGGTGGCATCTCGATGGAGGTCTCTAAGACAATCCTTGAGACGGATTTTTTGATCAACCTGCCGGTGCTCAAAGGCCATTGTCAGACGGCGATGACCTGTGCGCTGAAGAATATGAAGGGGTGCATCTCCGACCGCAGCAAACGTCAGTTCCACACCCAAGGCCTGCACCTGCCAATCGCTGCCCTCAATGCTGTACGAGCAGCGGATTTGGTGATCGTCGACTCCATCTGCGGGGACTTGGACTTCGAAGAGGGAGGAAACCCTGTTGAGACGAACCGGATGTTTGTCGCCCGTGACAGCGTCCTCTGTGACGCCTTCGGTGCCTCGCTCATCGGCTTTGAGACCGACGCAATCCCCTATATCGAAATCGCTGAGGAGCTGGGAGTAGGCACTGCTGACCTTGGGCAGCTCAACCTGATACAACTCAACGAGCCCAGCGATGAACCTTTGGCAAAAAGTAGCGGAGCGGCGAACTACTTAAGCCGGTATACCGACCAAGAGAGCGCCTGCTCAGCGTGCTACGGCAACCTCATCCACGCCCTCAAACGCCTTGAAGAAGGCGGCGAGCTCTCCTCATTAGATGGGACAATCGCTATCGGCCAAGGGTTCAAAGAGGTGGTAGATCCCACGCGTGTGGGGGTGGGCATCTGTACAAGAGGCCTTGGGAAAAGCCTGGCTGGCTGCCCTCCCAAAGCGATCGACATGATCCGCTTTATCCGAAAAGAGCTACGCTAAGAGCGGGGCAGCTGCCTCTTCAATCTCCTGCCACACCTCCGAGGGAAGCTCCAGATCCATCGCTCGAACGTTCTCTAGGAGGTGATCGATTTTTCGAGCACCGAAGAGAACATTCATCGTTGAGGAAGCGGAGGCGGTCCACCTGAGCACCAAAGCTGCTACCGAAACACCGTAGCTTGCAGCGTACTCCTCCAAGAGGGTTAAGAGGGCAATCATTCGCGTACGGTACTCAGCCTTGATCCAACGTACCGACTGCTTTGCTGTTCCTTCCAGCTCCCCTTGCAGGGCGGCGACGCCGCTGAGCACCCCACGTTCCAGTGGGCTATACGCTTGGAAGGTGATCTGTGCTTCTGCTGCAGAGGCAGCAAGGTCGCTATGCTCACGATGCAAGAGACTGAAGCGCTCCTGGATCAAGGAGGGATTCCCCCACCTCTGATACTCAGCGAGCTGTTCTGCATTGACGTTGCATGCGCCATAGGCGCGGATCTTCCCCTGCTCCACCAAGAGTTCAAAGGCTTCCACAGTCTCTTCTATGGGGGTATTGAACTCTTCGGTCGCCTGCCGATGGGTGAGCAAGAGGTCGATATAATCGGTCCCTAGGCGCTTGAGGCTCTCCTCGGTCTGCTCGATGATACTCTCTTTGGAGAGGTTTCGACGGATTGTCATCCCATCACGGCTTCCATGGTATGACCCCGTAGCCCCCTCATGCCAGATCAAGCCGCACTTGGTAGCGAGTACACACTCACTGCGCCTCCCTACCAACGCTTTCTTCAGAAGCTCCTCGCTCACCCCGTTCCCATAGATAGGGGCGGTATCGATGAAGTTCACCCCCATTTCCAAGGCCTGATGGATGGTCCTGATCGACTCACGATCATCGCTTTCCCCCCAGGTGCTACCGCCACCCATCGCCCAGGTTCCCAGAGCGTAAGCGGGGATCGCTATATCAGTGGTTCCCAACTTCATGTCACCATCCTCCATGCACGCTCTAAAATACGCTTCGATCCAGCGACCACCATCGAGGAATCTTCACCCTCCTGAGGCTTTACCTCAAAGGAGAGGATCTTACGCCCCCCTTCGCTGAGGTAGCCGATATCGACCAACTTCTGCAAAAACGCAGCGAGGTAGGCGGTGTCGTTCTCTCCCCCTGGGTACTCAAAGCGGGGGTGATAGTCTCCATAGCTTGGATGCTCAGGATCGCTGAGGAAGGCGTTGCCAATGTGGACGTGGGTGATGTACTGGACAATCGGGTCGACCGCTTCATCGATACTCTCTCCAATAATAGGGATGTGGGAACAGTCGATCATGATCCCAAAGTTTTCCCACTCTGCTCGGACCGCCTCTGCATAGCGGGCGACCAACACCGCAGGTCCTAAGAGGCTCTTTTTATCGATATTGTGATCGAAGACCTCCAACACTACGGGCATATCGCCCTTGCTTGCCGCATAGGCGCAGAGCTCCTTTGTCGAACGGATCAGAGCGTCGAGATACGCATCCTCCTTGCCCTCCTCCCAGTGACGGCTGAGGAATTGAAACTCCTCGCTGCCCATCGCATACGCTTCATCGATCCCCTCTTTGAGGATTGCAACGGCACGGGCTCGCTCCGTCTCATCGAGGCTATTGATATTCGCTCCGCTACCAAAGAGCAACCCGTGTCCACAATACGTGAGGGTACACGCTGCTTGGTCCACCAAGGGGGGGACCATCTCGATGAGCTCAGCGAAGGGTGGATTGCCCAGTTCAACGACCTCAAAGAAGGGGTCTTTAAGAATTTCAGTTACAGTACTGAGGTACGCTTCGGTACTCTCAACTGCGTGGGGAAACGCCATCGAATGCACGATACCAAGCCGTGCCCATCCTTGAATTGAACTACGCATCATTTTGCTCCTGAAGAATTTTTTTCACCTCTCTGTGGCAGAGAGCAGGTGAAGTGAGGGTCGGAATACCAAAGATTCCTTGGATATGCTTCTGCAGTAGTCCTCCGTCCTCCTCCAAGAGGACTGGAAAGCTCTCAAACGCCGGCAGAACAGTATCCATTGAGTCTATTTTCATTGGTTACTCCTACAACAGGGTTTCACTGACCGGTATAGTAGGTGCAGTAAAACCCCTCTTGTGAACGGCTTTATCATAGCACGGTTCAGATGTCTCCACAAGAAACAGAAAGATAGCTCAGCGCCATGATATCTACAGCAACTCATTGTAGAAGCACAAGATACGCCTATGCTTGCAAGGTTTTAACGAAGAGCGGTATGGGGTCCTTCAGCGCAGATGAAAACAAGCGATTGTATTTTGTATATACACTAGCAGTCACGCCTATACGACAAGCACATGCTTCGCTTGCGCTGGTACGCAAGCAGCTACGTTCCTTCGTATCCGAGCATCGCTTGTGAGAACATGCCGCAAACCGATGGGTATATGCTTGCGCGTGTGGATAGTGCTGGTGTACGCACTACCGGGGTGCGAAGCGACAAACGGTATCCGTATCCCTAGGGACGCTTGGAGGGAATGTTTCGATACAAGATGTTCTTTACAAAGCACATATCCGCCTGCTATGGTCGGCGTATGAGCATCCTTCAACTTATCCTTTTTGCAGTGCTTATCCCTTTGACTCTCTTCAATTTCTATTTCTTTACAATCGGGAGAAAAAAGCGAAGCAGGTCACAAGCAGAGTATCAGCAGATCCTTGCAAAGATCGAGCGCCAAGCTATGGAAATCTCAAAGCAAGCGCAGCTGCCTTTCGAGACGCAGCTGCGTTTCCTCAACGATGCAAGCCAAGGGATTCTGCTCGCCTTTGATAGCGTCGGCGAACTTGTTGGAGTCTTCTTCGATGGGTCGCACCACCTCTTCTATCGCAAAGATTTTCTCAAAGCAAAGCAACGCTGGGACCAAGTTGATGCGAAGCGCATCACCAATATCTCGGTAGAGATTGAAACCACCGAGGAGGTCCTTACCGTCATCTTTGGCACCAAGGCCTACCGGCCAAACTCCTACTTAGGCAAGTTCATCCTCGAGGATACCCAGGACTTCTGTACCCGTATCAACGAGCATCTAGGCGATCGGGCGAAGAGCCAGGTAGATGGAGCTGCAGCTGCTCATACGGAATCTCTACCCCAGCAGCAGTAAGGTAGTCGTAAATCTCAGCGTTGAAGCGGAAATGCACCTTCCAGTAGTCCGTCGGTTTTACCCAAGGTCGGACGACCAGATCGATCGAGGAGGAGGTGAGCTTGGTCGCCTCGATCACTGGTGCGGGGGTGGTGAGCACCTCAGCATAGGAGGTGATAAGCGAGCGAAGCAGCTCCTTTACGCGGGGAATATCGCTGCCAAAGGCGACGCTGACCGAGAGCTCCACGCGCCTGCGTTCGATATCGGAGTAGTTGACGATCGGACTGCCCCAGACGAGCTTATTGCTGAGGGTGATCTTCTTATTATCCGGTGTTGAAAGGGTGATTCTCACCAAGTCCATATCGGTCACCGTCCCACTGAACGATCCAGTTTCTATGTAATCGCCAATCCGAAAGGGGGAGTTGATCACGATCATCATCCCGCTGAGCAGGTTGCCGATCGTCTCCTGAAAGGCGAAGCCCAAGATCACTCCGGTGATCCCCAACCCAGCGATCACCGGGCCCATATTGATCCCCATATGCTGCAGGAACGCCAAGGCGATGAGAATCCAACCGAGGATATTGACCACCTGCACGATGTAGCGGCTCATCATCGGGCTCATTTTCTTTGAATGTTTCAAGCCTCGACTGAGACCGCGTACTACCCAGATGACCAAAAGCTTCCCGACGGCGATCAGAACAATTCCGCCTAAGAGCTTAAAAAGAAACGCAATCGGAGCATACTCAGCCCAGTGCTCGATTGTTTGCAGTACCCGCAGAATCCATGAACCACTCTCTATTGCTGCCAGTGTCATATCCTTCTCCTTGCGAAAAAACTGAAGGCAAGGCAATTACTGCCTTGCCCTCATTGGTATGCTAGCCTCTCATCAGCGAGAGAGCAAGCTGTGCAGTCGTTTACTGAAGGCTACCGGGTCCTTGGGCATCACCCCTTCGGCCAGCAGGGCTTGGTCAAGCAGGACTGCTGCAAGATCTTCGGTATACGCCTTGTCGCTACTCTCTTGGATCTTCTTGACCATCGGATCGTCAACATTGATCTCCAGAATCGGCTTCACTTCCTCGAAGTCCGCCTGCCCCATCGCCTTTAAGAGCTGCTGCATCTGTACCGAGGGGTCGTTCTCATCGACGACGACTACCGCAGGAGCGTCTACCAAGCGGGTGGAGACAACCACGTCCTTTACCCGGTCGCCGAGGGCCTTCTTGATCTTCTTGATCAAGGCCTTGCTCTCCTTGGTCTCCTTTGCTGGCTTCTCATCCTCATCCTTCAGGTCGTCGACAGCCCCACTTTTGTTGATCGCCTTTAGGGGGAGCTCCTCGTAGGTGCCCAGCGACCCGACAACCAAGTCATCGATGTCATCACCCATGATCAACACTTCAAAGCCCCGCTGCTTGTAGGCAGCGAGCAAGGGGCTCGCCTGCAAGGTCTCACGGCTTCCGCCGGTGATATAGTAGATTGACTTCTGATCGGCGGGCATCCGCTCCTTGTAGGAGGCGAGGCTCACCCACCCCTCTTCGGTGGAGGAGTGGAAGCGGACCAGCTCCAAGAGTGCATCTCGGTTCGTCCAATCGCTGTAGAGCCCCTCCTTCAGCGGACGGTTGTACTGTTCGATAAAGGTCTCGTATCGCTTTGGGTTCTGCTCGCTGATCTTTTTGAACTCGCCGAGCAAACGCTTCACCGAAGCGTTGCGGATTGAGCTCATCACTCGGTTCTGTTGCAGGATCTCTCGGCTGACGTTCAAGGGCAGATCCTCGCTGTCGATAACTCCGCGGACAAAGCGGAGGTAGGAGGGTAAGAGTTCCTTATCATCATCGGTGATATAGACACGCTTCACATAGAGCTTCACCCCAGGGCGATAGTCTGCGTGGTACATATCAAAGGGAGCGGTCGTAGGTACGTAGAAGAGAGTCGTATACTCCATAGTCCCCTCTGCCTGGGTGTGCAGGTAGAAGAGCGGGTCCTCCTGGTCGTAGCTGCTCTGCTTATAAAAATCATTGTAGAGCTCATCGGTGAGCTCGCTCTTAGGCCTGCGCCAGAGCGCTGATGAGGTGTTGATCTGCTCGACCATCGGCTCCACCTTCTTCAGTGGGTTGCCCTCCTCATCCTTCTTCTTATCATCGTAGCTCACCTGATCATATGCGAGGAAGATCGGGTAGGCGATATGATCGCTGTACTTCTTCACCAGCTGCTCGATCTGCCAGCGGTTGGCAAACTCTTCACCCTCCTCGTTGAGGGTGAGGATGATGGTCGTTCCATGGCTCTCACGCTCAGCGGGATCGAGGGTATAGCTCCCCTTTCCGGTGGATGCCCAACGCCATGCTTCCTCTTCACCCGCCTTGCGGGTGATAACTTCTACCCGCTTGGAGACCATGAAGGCGCTATAGAACCCCACACCAAACTGTCCGATGAGGTTGCTATCCTTCTTCTGCTCATCGCTGAGGGACTCGAGGAATTTTTTCGTTCCGCTTGACGCGATTGTCCCGAGGTTGTCGGAAAGGTCCTGTTCATTCATCCCCAGACCATTATCGCTGATAGTAAGGGTACGCTCCGTCTCCTCTTCGGTGAAGGAGATGTCGATCCGTGGGTCGAAGGCGAGCTCCTTCAGGGTGTCGTCGGTGAGGGTTAAATACTTCAGCTTATCCAATGCGTCGGATGAGTTGCTGACCAACTCACGTAAAAATATCTCCTTGTGCGAATACAGGGAGTGAATAATAAGGTGCAGCAGCTCTGCTACCTCAGTCTTAAACTTCTTTCGTGCCATCGTGCTAGATACCTCCAAAGGAATATGACTTAAGATAGTAATATTTTTTCTTCTCGGCAATCTTCCTTAACAAAAGAGAAAGAACAGGCTATGCTCAACCTATGAAATTTACTGATCCCACCTCTGCACGCACAATCAACCGTCTGAGAGTACTGAACCTGCTCCGCCAGGAAAAGGCGATGAGTCGGGCGGACATCTCCCGAGCACTATCGCTCAACAAGCCCTCTACCAGCGAAATTGTCGCGACCCTCATCGAAGAGGGCTTTGCAGCTGAGGGGGAGAAGATCGCCACCGCCAGCGGGCGACGCCCAACGGCGATCTCGCTTGTCTGTGATGCGACTCTCGTGCTCGGTGTGGAGCTCGGCTCGCTCTCCACCAGCTTCATCCTCTCTGATTTACAAGGGACGGTCCTCCGCTTTGAGCGGCTTCCGACCCCACAGAACCCTGACCCCAAAGCGTGGGGACAGCAGGTTATCAGGAACTGTATGAAGCTCACCGCCACCGTCCCTCGGGTTGCTGGAATTGTAGTAGCCACCGCTGCGAAGATCACCGATGATCGTAAGACGATCGTACGACATGAGAACTGGCCAGCATGGGAGAATATTCCACTTGCTGAGGGGATTGAGAAGCATGCCAAACTTCCTGCCATCCTCGTGCACAACACCGAAGCGATGGTCATCGCTGAGCAGTACTTCGGGCTTGAAGAGAGCGAAGCCTTCTTCTACGTGAACTGGGCGCAGCATATTAACGCCGCCTGGGTCCACCAGAACAGTATCTCTAGCGATCGGAGTAAGTTTGGTCATCTACCAGTAGCATCCACCGGTCTCTGTCGCTGTGGTGGTATTGGCTGTTTAGAGACCCTCTCATCAGGGTGGGCGCTGAAGGAGAAAAGTGGTGGCTTCTCGGTAAAACAGCTCAACCAGAATGGAAGCCTCTCCCCCCTCTTAGAGGAAGCGTGCACCGCGATGGCAACCGCCCTGATTTGGGCAGCCTCGATCACCGGAGCGGAGAAGATTATCATCGGCGGAGGCATCTCCAACCTCAACGATACCTACCTAGCGGGCATCCAAGCCTCCTTCGCCCAGCGCGCCCACCATGAGGTAGCCGAGACTCCGATTGTACGCTCAGCCTTAGCGGAGCACTCTTCAACCCTCGGAGCCGTCGCTGTCGCCCTCGATCGGTGGGTCTTCCAGCACTCCCTCTTGAAAGTCTTACAGGAGCATGAAAAACCGCTACCCGATATCGGGTAGCGGTAACCTCCTAGAACCTTAGGACTCCTCCCAAGATAGTGTCCACTCGCTGGAACAATCGTAGTGGACAGAGCAACGACACACTTGATTATCGCACGGTTTCACCCAACTGTAAAACATTATCTACAAAAACATGGGGTATTTAGGGACAAACACCTGCTTTATTGCTCGTTTGCCCCGTTTAGCCTTACCCTTCTTCGATGTAGATGAGAGAGAATGCTCCCGAATAGGTGCCTGCACTAAAGATATCCTCTGCTTGCTTGCTAATCCTAATCGTAAGCGATCCGATAGCCCGCTCCCTCTGCTGTCCTGGCAGGAAGGTCATAACGAAGGTGTCGCCATTTTCAATTCTGACATTGTGACAATCTGCAGAGGCAAGTTCAAAGGAGACCGCCAGCTGGAGAGCATCGCCACCGCTCATCGTATCCAGCTGGAAGGAGAGTCTCCCTCGACGAGTATTCATCATATTGCTCGAATAACTGAACAGAACCGATTGACTTACCACCCAAGACTCTTCGGCAGGAAAGTCGAAACGAAGGGACGGATTGTCCGTAGAGAGGGAATTCCCCTGTTCATCGGTGACAATAATTGTGAGATCATCGGGATCTATGTATCCCGTCATCTTTACGACAGCCTGTCCCTTGCTAGGTTCTTGCGCAGCTGTGACGGAGAAAGGAAAGAGTAATGCTATTAGAAATATAATCAGTAGTTCTTTTTTCATATGCAATTCCTAGCCTCAATATAGCAGAGGAGTAGATAAAAACAAAGCTGTGCAGCATACTCTGCACAGCTTTTATGATTCGAGTTTAATTCACTCTCAATAGTCAGTCTCTATCTCGATTGAAATGGTTGACGTGTATGTCCCTGGTGCTGCTTCCGTAGTATCTGGGATTGTAATAATTACGTTAACGCTTTCGTCTACGAGGGTACCAAGATCATTTCCATCATAGACCAGGACGATATAGGCGGCACCCTTTTTACTCACATTGTCCTTACCTTCAATCCCAACTGTGGTGATAGGAATTGTCGTAGTTTCATCACCCTCAAGCACAAACGGCCCTACCGTCATCAACGCTCTCATATAGTTATTGTCTTTTACTTTAAAGCCATAGGGAAGCACGATGGAAGTCTCCTTGAAGACATCATCAAACTCTATAGTTGCTGAGAACGCTCCGTTGACAATAAAGCCATGCTCCATTTCGGGGAATATGGACCCTACGAGGGTTGCGGCTACTGTGTCTCCCAATTCTGCTGCAAAGACACCTCCAACAGCGATGATCATAATCAGAGCAAGTGCAAGTAATTTTTTCTTCATAATACTGTATCTCCTTTTAGGAGGGTCCATTGCATGGATTTCCTCCATCCTCTCATTTAAGTATGGATAGAATACTCCGACTTAAAACTTATGTCAAGAATTACTCCCTGTTCTTTCAGCAATTTTTAATCTTGTTTTTTGAAAAATCCACAAATGTTTTTATATAAACAAATTAACTCTTTTTTCATATATCTCAAACAAGAGAGACTATGTCATAGCATTGTCAGAAGCAGCAGGAAGCGCTGAAAAAGAGCAAAAAAAGAAGCAGCTAGGTGGCTTGCCTCTTTCATACCATTCGATAGTGTTAATCAGTTCTCGGGCCTAATCCCGATGGAGACTGTAGAGACATACTCGCCGGTTGGAGCAGCTGCAAGTTCATCCTGGTCGGCTACAACCCGTAGTTCGTAGGAGTAGATCGCCATCCCAGGGATACTTGGAGTGAAGGTGAAGAGCTCATACGTATTGCCACTGCTACCGGGACCGGTAACCTTTGCAGGGGCCTCAACGGCTTCCACCCCAGCCTGTCTTACAAAAATATTCTTCACAGAAATTTCATCTGCACTTGAATTGAGAAAGGGGGTCACTTCAGCGGTAATAGTGAGCTGCGAAGAGATGTTTGTCCGCACTGAGTAGGTGAATTGCGCGCCTGTATCGGTGAACGCATCACCCACATTGATCGAGGACTCAATAACATCTGTACCCTCAAGCAAAAACCCATGAGAAAGAAACTCGGGGACTTTTGTCGCAAGGGTGATAGTAACTTGTGCTGGGGGCAATGGCGCTGCACTGAGCACTCCAAATGCGCTCATAAGCAGTATCAGTACCAAAATATATCTCTTCATGAAGTGTATACCTCCTAGAAAAGTGTGCAAGAGCTTTTCCAGTCTTCCTTCTATAAGCAATATACTATCTTAGCAAAACATATGTCAATACATCAAGCTCTCTTTCTGTAAGCCTCATTTAATACCACATTTAATTTCTGTCTATTCTTTTCTATATAAGACTTTACTTCTTTTTCAAACTTATGTCACCTAGCCCCTACCTCTGACATCTCAACATCGACAGTACTCCTGTCAGTTATGGCACAGTTTCTTTCTTTGCTCCCTATATGATATCAGCATATACAGTTAAGTCATCAAGAGTTACATCTTTCCAACTTCTAACATAACATGCAACATTTGATGCAATATGAGTTGCCTTATCTCTTGGGACTGCGATACAATGAAGATGTATGGTAGGAGGTGTGAATGCATAGCAAAAAACCGTATCAACGAGGAACTCCAACCAAGTCCTCTGTCATCGCTGCAGATATTGAACGAGATATCCTGAATGAAAAGTATAAAGCCGGAGAAAATCTCCCCAGTCAACAGGATTTGGCGGCTACCTATGAGGCTTCGAGTAGAAGTATTCGAGAGGCGTTTAAGAACTTAGAGGCAAAGGGCTTGATTGAGGTCAGCCAAGGAAAGCGAGCGGTGGTCTTGAGCAATAGTCTCGATCAGTTCGTCAGCTCCCTCGCCTCTTCGATGACCAGCAAGCAGGTGCTCGATAAGAAGTTGATCACCGACTTGATGCAGGTGCGCACCACCATCGAGGTCAGCGCTGCTCGAGAGCTGAGTCGAAACCCTGACCGAAAGATGATCATTCGCCAGCTCGATCAGGCGTGCAGAAAGATGGAGGAGCTGTTACCTTCCCTTGAAGATGGGGAGGATGCTGCTATCCTGCAGAAATTCAAGCACACCGAGTATGAATTTCATGCGGTGTTGATTCAATCCAACGACAATATCATCCTCAGCTCAATCTACGACAATCTTGCCCCTCAACTCTACGAGGCGCTCGATCGGCTGACCGAGACCTACGCTGAACAGCGCAAGAAGGTAAACGAGTATCGGTACCTCGTTGAGTCCCTGCAAAATGGGCAAACAGACCTTGCCGTAGCGCTTGCGCTGGTAAACCTCACCACGACCCGAGAGAAGTTCGAAGCACTCGACTTCTAACAAGATCGCGCTTTTACGAGGCACAGGCAGCTGTGCCTCTTTTTTCGGATCACCCCTAGTTTAGCCTATGTCTTAAGTATCTTCTTCTCCTGCATAGAATTTACCGAAAAAGCAACTGATGACAGGAAAAAGAGAAGCTAGCCTCTGCTATTGCCAAGAGTTATGTTTTACTCTATGATAGAACTTGATACAAACTTTGTACGTATGACATTACACAAATGTCAGGAGAGTGACAGGAATGGCAAGACCTATCCGTGAAACAAAAACAACCATGATCGCTTCTCAGCTCGAGCAGATGATTATAGACAAAACATTTGAGAGTGGTTCCTTCCTTCCTTCACAGAAGGATTTAGCCGACTACTTCAACACATCCAGCAGACCCGTCCGTGAAGCCCTCAAGCTCCTTGAAGCGAAGGGTTTGGTGATTGTCAGCCAGGGACGACGGGCCGAGGTGGTGAACACCAGCCTTACTCAATACATCGACTCGATCTCAACGACGATTATGAACAGCACCGTCTGTCCGAGAAAGCTCATTCGAAACCTCGTACAGGTACAGGTGGCCGTGGCTACCAGTGCAGTCCGAGATTTTAGCCGAAACGAGGGCCGCAGCCGCTACCTCTCTCAGCTCTATAGAACAGTCTATCAGATGGAGAGTGCACTACCTGCCATCGCTGGCAAGGAACAGGATGAAGGGCTTGCCCGCTTCTATGATGCAGAGGCGACCTTCCACCGCTCCTTGATCAGAGCGAGCAACAACCAGATCCTCGTCAGCATCTATGAGAGCATGGCTCCCACCCTTGAGGAGACGATCAGCACGATCAAGTTCTCCTACCAGGAGATTGAGAAGCGAACACGGGATTACTCCTACCTCTGTGATGCTCTGGAAAACGGGCAGACCGACTTGGCGGTAGCGCTGGTATTGGTCGCCCTCACCTCGATGGAGAACACCATACTCGAAACTTATCCGGATGAGAGCGAGCCTGCAGCTAACTACGCATAAGCGTTCTTCTATGCTACGATAGCTCCACCATGAGCAGCCATCCGATTATCCAGATCGAACACGCAACTGTACGCCGTCGAGGACGACCGATCCTCGACGATGTCTCTCTCTCGGTCAATCAAGGGGAGCATCTTGCTATCATCGGACCCAATGGAGCGGGAAAATCCACCCTTCTGCAGGTCATCAGCTACCAAGTCCATCCGCTGCACCGCCCTGAGTTGAAGCGCTCGGTCTTTGGCATAGAGCGCTGGCATGTCTTAGAGCTCCGCAAGCACCTAGGGATTGTCAGCGAAGCATTGCAACATCTCTGTAACTCGGTCTTTACCGCCAGTGAAATCGTCATCTCAGGCTTCTTCAGTTCGATCGGTTTGGACTTCCACCATCAGGTCACCGATGCACATCGCAAGAGCGCCCTCGCTGTAATGGAGCGCTATGGTGTCGCACACCTGGCAGATAAACATATGAACCGCCTCAGCAGCGGTGAAGCGCGACGGGTTCTCCTCTGTCGGGCAACGGTCAACAACCCCAGCCTCTTCTTGCTTGATGAGGCGGGGGCTGCTCTGGACTTTCCTGCACGCAGCGCCTACCGAAACACCCTGCAACAGCTCGATGCTGAAGGCAAGACGATCATCCTCGCCACCCATGAACTCAGTGAAATTATCCCCTCGATCAAGCGGGTGATCTTGCTGCATGAGGGAAAAATCATCGCCGATGGCTCCAAGGAGGAGGTCTTTAGCGAAACGTTGCTCAGTGAGGTCTACGGGACTGCTGTCTACGTAGATGAGCGGGATGGACTCTATAGCGCTTGGTGCTAAAATCCTCCCAAAAATGGGCTAAGTGGTGTATCATAAGAGTGTAATGAAAGACAACGGAGGTCTACTATGAAGCGGTGTTCGATTGTCGTCCACAGTGTCAGTGGCAATAACTACATCATCGGTGCATATATGCAGGAGCTCATGGCAGAACGCAATGTCGATGCGCGCCTTTACCGCGTCGATGATCCCGACCTACATATCTGGGCAAACACCCAAGAAACAACCAACGATTACTATGAAGAGATTTGTGCCCTCCCCTTGGTGAGCACCGAAACCCTCTTAAAGAGCGATATGGTCATCCTCGGCAGCCCGACGCGGTTTGGCAATGTCTCCGCCGAGATGAAGACCTTCCTCGATAGCACCTTTGAGCTAGCCCGCGATAAGCGGCTGGAGACCAAGTTTTTCGCCTGCTATACCAGCTGTCTCAACTCGACGACCGAAGGGGCCCATACCCTCTCTTCGATGATCTACTGGGCCCAATCGATGGGGATGCTCCACATCCCCTTTGGCTTCCAGGATGAGCTAGGCCTCAGCAACCAACCGGTCAACGGGCTGGTTCACCTTGCAGGCAAGGAGGGGGCGATCCGTCCCAGCGATCGCTTTGGCAAGGAGATGGAGCTCTACGCTGATATCCTCAGCGCCTATATTCAAGAATAAAGCTACTCTTTGGAGAAGAAGCGACGGAGGCGATCGGTCCACCGTCGCAGCTTTCTCTTGCCAAATCTGATCTTATAGTCGCTTGCAGCACTCTCGATTGAAACCTCGTTGCTCCCACTCATCCGTTTGAGGTTATCCCAGTGTCGGACAATCCACATATAGAGGTCCGCTTCGGTCGCCTCAGGGAAGGTGGCGGCGAGCTTTTGGTGGCGCACCTCTTCGATGATCGGCTTATAGACGTGCGCATACCAGGAGACCGCTCCTTCGGCGAAGCTCATCTCCTCCTTCTTCCCTTCGTTGACAAAGTACTTGTGCACTTGAATATGGTGCACCAGCTCCGCGTAGGAGCCAGGGGAGGAGAAGCGGATCTCATCCATCGGTAGGTAGCTCGGCTCATACTGCTCGAGAAAACGTTTGCGTTCGTAGTGGGCGACCCGGCGGCGCAGCTGCTTCATCGTCAGCCCAGGCTCCAAGGGGATTTGGGTGTCCAGCTCGACCACTTCAGCGTCGATGAACTCCACCCCTTGGGACTTGGCCACCGAGACACGGTGGTTCCCATCGCGGACAAAGTACCACTGCCCCACCTTATAGACGGAGATCGGTGGAAGGATGATATGCTGCTTCACCGCCCCATCAATACTCCGCCATCGCGATCGCAAGAGCTCCTTCTTCGGATAGAAGGCTTGGCTGAAGTCTTGGTAACGTCCTTCACTGCCGATGATATCGGAGATCGGGATGGTGCGCATCCCTAGGTACGTCTCGTTGCGGGGTTTGATCAGTTCGGTCACCGCATAGAAGCTTAAGAGATCGGAGTTCTTCCACGCCAAGGAGGAGAGGACCGATTGGATACGCCCTCGGGTTTTCGCCTTCTCAAAGTCCTCATGGGTCTGTAAAAACATTTCGTTACTTCTCATGCTTCCTCCTTCCGAGCGTAGAATCCTCCAGGATAAAGCTACTGTAGATATTGATAATCTGCGTCTGCTTATAGTGGTTAAAGCGGTTGGCATTGAGATCGATCAGGTGCACATGGCCATGGAGCAGGTACTTGGGTTTGAAGTAATCCATAAAGGAGAGGAAGGAGGAGAAGCCGATGTGACAGAGGTCGGTGTCATCCCCGATTCCCAAGGGGGCTGAGTGGGTAAGGAGGATATCAAGGTAGCGGCCGTGGACGATGCGGTTGAAGAGCAGCTTGGGAATCATCTTCAGGATTCGGAAGAACATCTGCCGTTCAGAGAACTGATGCGGTCCCTTGTTGTACCGCATCGAGCCTCCGAGGCCTGCGATGATGAGTCCGCTCTTGCGATCTCGCACCACCTTACCTTCGATACAATCACCGCTGAAGGGAAGCATCAGGTGATCATCTTCGGGCATGACTGGCAGCCCATCGTTGGCTCTGAGG
>DASRNL010000135.1:0-3035 GCA_035647415.1 Sphaerochaeta sp.
CGACCGATCAACTCATCGATCGCTTCTAGGTCCTCGATTGTCCCTCGCACCAGGTACATCCCATAGAGGCGTACCTCCTCTTCGAACTCTGCGAACTCCTCGGCGTTCATAGCACTGAAGGTATCCTCCACCGCATCGAGCTGCAAGGTATTGTTGAAGTCCAAAGCATAGAGGGTTTGCAGGGCGAGCTCTCGCGCTAAGTGTCTACTCTTCATCGCTTACTTATAGAGAATATTTACCGTTGCTTGCTTTCTCAGCTCCGCAACGAGATCATTGATCGCTTGTACATACGCCTCTTGCTGCTTTGCTCCGCTGAGCTGATCAACGATATAATCACGCAAGGTCGCATTGGTGTTGGGGCTCAAGGGATCATCCAGCGTCAAGAGCTTCATTTCGTTATAGGCGAGTATTTTAAGGATATGATAGCCAGTGTAGCTCTCCACCACATCGCTGACAGATCCCACGTCGGTGGAAAAAGCGACATCGAAGAACTCATCACCGAGGCCCATCAACGCCTCTTCGTTGTCCATCGTCAACCAACCGATATCTCCGGCGATCTTCTTGGACTGCTCATCCTCGCTGTACTCAACCACCGCTTTCTCGAAGCTCAAGCGACCACTGTGAATCTGAGAGGCGACCTGAGCAAGCTGGGCTCGGTTCGCTCGATCGGTGTTCTGATCGCCAGTATAGGGGATGAAGATATGGCTGAGTTTCACCGTCTCGGGGTTCACAAAGTGGGTGCGGTTCTTTCGATAGAAGTTCGAAATCTCACTCTCGGTTACCGATACCGCTTTGTTGAGCTCAGCCTCTTTCTTCAGCATCACATAGGACTCGACTAAGAGCTGTTCTTCGAGCATCGTCCGGAACTCAGCCATCGAACCATAGTTGGCATCGATGACCTGAGAAAACTGTGCGTCATCTAAGAGCATGCCGTAGTTTGCCTCTATGAAACTCTTCTGCTGGGCGACAAAGCTGTCGACCATTTGAGTGGTAATTCTCACTCCATCACGGGCAGCTCCCTGACGGAAGAGCTCGTTGTTGATCATGAGGTTCAGTATCTGCAGGGGGTCAACGGTGGTTGGATCCCCTCCGGCAGCTCGAATATTCTCTTGATACATGAGTACCTCTGCGTTGAGCTCTGCGGTGGTGATCGGGACTGTCTTTGTCAGGCGTACCGTAGCCGCTGGTGCACCAAAGGGTGTTGCAGCGAGGGAGAAGGCGAAGAAGAACAGCAGGCTTACTACCGCAATGGTTCGTCGTTTCATCGAAATACTCCTATCCAATCTGTAAGTTTTTTCCCACTACACGAGCGAGATCAGCGCTCTTGAGAATCTCGGATCTGCGAAGGAACATCCCCTCGCCCTCCATGGTCTTCATGAGCGTCTGTAGGGTCTTCATCTTCCGCACTCCCCCTTTGGTAACAAAGGCGAAGCAACGCTTCCCGCTGATGGTACCGGCGGTTCTGAAGAAGTGAGCAAGTGAGGCGGGGATTTTTCCACCAAAGGTGGTCGTCGCCTCAGTGCCGATGGCGATATAATCGTAGGCGGAGAGCCGAGCACCAGCATCCAAGGAGGCATCAAGCACATCAACGGTGTGCCCCTGCTCTCCTATTCCGATGGCGAGCGCTTTGATAATCTCTTGCGCTTTGGCTGAAGTGCGGGTATTGGGGGCGAACAAGACGAGTACTCTCATGCGATCTCCTCTAAATAGCTACCGACCGCAAGGGATGCGGTCGGTAGTCGATACGAAAGGTAGCTCCTACCTCAGTTGGCAGGGCCAGAATCATTGGTCCACCACTCTGTGGTCTCGGTGACCTCCTCGGTGGTAACAGACTCCAGCAGAGTATCTTTAGATGGTGACTTGTTGACGAACGCAACCAGCAACGCGAGTACCAGAAAAAGGATTGCAAGTGTCCCAGTAGCTCGGTTGACTACATTTCCCGTACGGGAGCCGAAGGTAGTCTGACTGCCTCCACCAAAAATCCCACCGAGGCCTTCGCTCTGCTCATCTTGAATAGCGATGAGAAAGACCAGCAACAGGCTTACGATGACAAACAAGACCAATAAAATAATACTCAAAACACCCATATTACTACTCCGATTTACTTATCGAAGTTCACAATCGGAAGGAATTGCTCCACAGAGAGGGATGCGCCACCTACCAGTGCACCGTCGATATGCTCTTTGCTCAATAAGGCCGAAGCATTGTCAGCCTTCACTGAACCACCATACTGTATAATAAGCTCTTCTGCAACACCTTTGCTGTAGAGCTTCTCTACCAGAGAGCGAACAAATGTATGGGCTGCATCGGCATCTTCAGGAGTAGCAGTAACCCCAGTTCCAATCGCCCAGACAGGCTCGTATGCGATCACAACGTGTTGCATATCCGCTGCGCTCACACCCTTGAGCCCTTCGGTCACCTGGGTGGTCAAAACCTGTTCGAGATTTCCACTCTCCCGCTCTTCGAGGGTCTCACCGATACAGAGGATTACCTCCATCTTTTCGGCTAAAGCGCGTAGGACTTTGGCGTTGATCTGCTGGTCGGTCTCCCCATAGATCGCTCGTCGCTCACTATGTCCTAGGATGACGGTGGTAACACCGAGGTCCTTGAGCATCGCAGCGCTGACCTCACCGGTGTGTGCCCCACCCTCTTTGTCACTCATATTCTGAGCACCGACGATGATAGGGCTATCGGCGAGCTCAGCTACAACGCCTGGAAGGGTCACAAAGGGAGGTGCAACCAGCACCTTCACATCGCTATCTTTCAGCGCTGCTTTGAGCTCAGCGGCAAAGGCACGCCCCTCAGAGGGGGTCATATTCATCTTCCAGTTTCCTGCAATAAAGGGTTTTCTCATGCTTACTTCTCCAATGCTTTGATGCCCGGCAGGGGTTTGCCCTCGAGGAACTCGAGTGAAGCGCCCCCTCCGGTGCTCACGTGACTGACCTCGCTGGCGAGGTTGAACTTGTTTATTGCTGCTACTGAGTCGCCGCCACCGACAACGGTGGTTGCACTGCTGGCAGCAAGGGCTTTAGCAA
>DASRNL010000136.1:0-9079 GCA_035647415.1 Sphaerochaeta sp.
GTCGAGGATGACCGGAGTATCAGCAAAACGGGTGCGCAGCATCTTCAGCACCTCAGCGAGGGCAAGGCTACCGCGGAAGGCACCGACGAGCGGGCGGTCATGGATCTGCCAGTACCCAATATTGGGCTTGAAGGCGCTGGGAAGGAGGCTCTGATCCTCCATCATCGAAAAGAGCGCTTCAAAGCTCTTCAATGCATTATCGAAGAAGTCTCCCCCCTGAAATGGGAGAGCTTCTGCGATGGGATCTAAACCCATACAGACGATATTTCCTGTCCGTTGGGCGCTCTCGGTCAACAGTGCTCGATACTCCATCCGCTACTCCTTTCGGGCAAAGCCACGGTCGATTCCCCAGCCAAAGGGGTCCTCTTTCCACTGTTCAAGCGCCTCAGCCTCTTCAACGTTGATATACCCACTCTCTAGTGCAGTGGCTACCATCACATCGTAGGTGAGGATCGGCAGGAAGGTGCACGCCGGCTCCAAGGCTGCAAAATGCTCCTCGGCACGCGCCATCCCATAGGAGAAGATCGCCAGCACATAGGGACAGATCCCGTCTGCTTCCACAATCGCCTCCACCGCTTGGATCGCAGAGCCTCCGGTGGAGATCAGGTCCTCGATTAAGAGCACCTTCGCCTTCTCGTAGGAGCCACTTTGGCTGAGTCCTTCGATCTGATTGCCCAGTCCGTGCCCCTTGGAGGAGGAGCGCACATAGGAGAGCGGCTTACCTAAGCGGTCTGCTAAGGTGGTCGCATGGGGGATTCCAGCCGTTGCGGTGCCGGCGATATTATCCGGTTCCCACCCAAGGAGGGCGAGCATTTCGCTGAAGGCTTCAGCGAGCAACCTTCGGGTCGCTGCATCGGCGAGCAGCCTGCGGTTATCATTATAGATTGGCATCCGATACCCACTTACCCAAGTAAAAGGATCGGCGACGTTCAGCCGAATGGCTCCGAGGTCAAAGGCTGCATTTGCGACCTTCGGTCCCCACAGATTTGTTACTCTTTCCATATCTTTCATACTGCTCTCCAGTGTAGCTTATTTGTTTCTGCTCTTCCAGATTTCCTTAAAGGTGTGTACCCGCTCACAGTAAGCACAGCAGAAGTGATCATCGCGGAGGCGATGGAAGAGGGCGGGAACTCCCTCATTCTGATCTGGGTGCGAGATGCAGGCGGTATTGGTACACGCCAAGTCGGCAAAGTTATAGATCCGCGGTGGCAGGTGCAGGCGGTACTTATGGGCTACCTTCCCATTCTCAATGAGGTTGAGGGTGCACCCTGGGGCGACCGCTGCTAGGCGCTTGAGGTGCCTGCGATCGAGGGCAATCTTTCCCGGTCGGAAGATCAGCCCCTTATAGCTGTTTGGATCCTTGCCTCCGGTGGAGACCCACTCCCCTCCTTTTTCCTCATCGAGGCCAAGCACTCGGCTGATCAGCCGCATATGGTCGCGGATGGCGCTGGGCTCTTCGCCGCGCAGGATGTGGTCGATCACCAAGCCGTTATGGATCGGATGAACCCCCTCACTGACGACCTTCGCCTTGGGAGCCCGCTGGCTCAGATCCACCTCATGGATATACTCCTCTTCGCTCGCACAGACCGGCTTTGGTTCTGTGGGGACGAACTCACTGCCGATAGTGCCGGCGATCATCGCCAAGAGTACGATCCTCACATACATCCCATTTATCGACTGGCGCTCCCAGCCGTTGAGGCTGGTGGCATCGAGGAAGGTGGGGATCGTCGGATGCACCTTATGGCGCGGCAGGGGGTGGTAGAACTTCGTACCTGCTGCGATCTTGGAGAGCTGGTCCTCTCGGAAGGTGATCGCATAGCGGAGCTCGGACTCACGCTTGAGAATCCGCTCGCCCATCCGCTCTAGCTGTGGGCGGGTGAAGTACCACTGCTTGGCGACTTCGCCGCTAGCAAGGTAGGCGTCGATCGAGTCGAAAATACGGACTGTAAAGCCGTTGTTGATCATCTTCTGGACATAGAGGTCGGGCATCGCCAGCTCTTTAGGAGCGACTAAGTCGATCGTAACGGAGTTGAAGATCTTCAGTCCATCGGCTTTGGAGTGCACCGTCCGCCCATGGAAGAGATCGCCTACGAGGGCAAGGTGCAGGTGTGATCGATCGAAGTGCAGATCCTCTAAGAGGGTGAACTCATCGAGCAGCTCCTGGGTGGGGTGCTCGTGCCTCCCGTCGCCTGCGTTGATAAAGGCAGGTTTGCGATAGAGGTGGTTACGGTCAGCGTAGGCACGGCAGCTCTCTTCAAGCCAGCGACAGACCCCCTCTAGGTGGCTACGCACGATGAAAATCGTGTTGGCATATCCACTGAGGGTGAAGAAGGTGTCGGCGTATGATTCACCTTTGTTGAAGGAGGAGCTTTCGCTGTTTAAGGTTGAGACCTTCGCATGGTGAAAGAGTGCTGCGTTGCGAAATGACTCCTTAGTCCGGGTTGAATCCTCTAGGAAAACTTCATAGATACCAAAATCTCGATTATCGATGCGAAACTGATCGAGCACTTGCGTGTCGTTGTTCTCCATCGCTGCTTTGAGGATTCTCACTTGCTCAAAGAGGTAGAGCCGCTCCTCTTTGGTGAAGTCTTCGATTACACAGAGCGACCGTCCGGTGAAGGGATTCTTACTCATCACTGTTCCCCCTAGGTAAAAAAAAGTCGGCCAAACTGACCGACTGGGTAAGACGATATTGATTAGAAACACCTGCACGCAGCACTACTCTCTCTGGGCATACAATGTTCACAGGGTTCCTCCATATGCTTGGCAAAGGATAGCAGAGCAGCTCTCCTCTGTCTAGCTCTTTGGACCTCCCCGAGCACCCTCATCTGCTTCTATCGCTGCTAGCAAATCCTTCTGTTTTTGCACAGCTGGCTGCTGTGTTGGAGGTGCTTGCCTGGTGGCGGCTGCCTGCCTGGTAGGAGCTGCTTGCCTGGTAGGAGCTGCTTGCCTGGCAGGAGCTGCCTGTCTGGTAGGAGCTGCTTGTCTGGTAGGAGCGGCTTGTCTGGTAGGAGCGGCTTGCCGAGCAGGAGCTGCTTGCCGAGCAGGGGCTGCCTGCCTAGTGGGAGCTGCCTGCTTACTGGGTGCATCGGCCTGCTGTGTATCTTTTGGGATTACACCAAGGCGCGCCTCTGACTTCAACGCTTCTGCCCAAGAACGGAGGGTATGCTTGCTGCCGGGGGGGAACGCCAACTTCGCCTCAGTTGGGTTTATCAGCTCTTTGCCCCGACGCTTCAAGTGGCTCTTATACCTTCGTCGGTACCACGAAGTTGAGCCTTTGCGCAGGAGCAAGGACTGCTGCTCGCTGCTGGTTGAGCGGGAGTCATAGCCGTATCCATAGCGGTAGCCGTACCCACGACGGTATCCATAGCGATAGCTGGAGATCGCCGAAGCGAGAACTCCGTTGAAGACGAAACCGGCGATCGGCACATGGGCAGTCTGTAGGTTCGAGAGAAGGTCATGGAGTGCACCTTTGCTCGTCACCCCTGCTCGGACGGTGATGATCAGACCATCGACATACTTGCTGATTGAAAGCAGCTCACTAGCTGACTGCAAGGGAGGAGCGTCGATGATGATAAAGTCATAGAGTTCTCGCAACTCCTGCAACCCGTGGATATACCGCGGGTGGGAGAAAATTGCAGAGGGAACTAAGGGTGAATCCCCTGGGGGCAGGAGGTGGAGGTTCCCCACCTCTTCAAATGGCTGAATCAAACACTCCTCCAGCGGAGTCTTGTCTACGACATAGTTCACCAATCCTACGCTGCGATGGCGCAGGCGGAAGAAGCGCTCCATACTCGGCAACCGCAGGTCCCCATCGATAATGAGGACGCGACTTCCCATCTGGGCGAGCGCTAAGGCGATATTGCCGATGATTGTACTCTTTCCTTCGGCCATCGTTGAACTGGTAATCGAGTAGATCTGCCTCTCGCTCTGGGTGTAGAGCATGTTAGCAACGAGCTTAAACCGCTCGCTCTCAAAGGAGAGCGGTGAGTTGTAGACCGAGAGCGTAGGATACTCTGTCTGAATATCGGTCTTCAAAAGCGGGACCCATCCGAGGATGGGAAGGTTTGGACCTGCGATCTTACGGATCTGATGTTCACTTTGGATCGAAACGTCCAAGGCCTCTCGTGCTAAGGTCATCAACAGCCCGACTGCAGCTCCAAGCAACAGTGCAACGGCGACGATTAAGAGACGGTTGGGGCGAACCGGCCGTGATGGGAGCATCGCTTGGTCGACGACCGTCACGTTTCCGGTGACAGCAGCCTCGCTGAGTTTGACCTCCTCGAGCATCTCTCGCAGCTTCAGGCCGATCGCTTCATGGATCTGCACATCACGCTGCAGTTCGCTGAGACGCCGTTCGAGCACCGGCAGTTCGTCAAGCTCCTCAACAAAGAGGTCTGCCCGCCTGGCAAGCACTTCAATCTCAACGGCGGTGGTCAAGGCGCTGACTACCGCTTGGTTATAGGTCTCTGAGCCGTAGCGACTCGCTCGCTGCGCTACGGTGTTCATCAAGTCTCGAACGATCTGTGAGATAGCGCTGCTGATCTGATGGGTGCGCGCTGCTGCTCCTGTGGCGGAGTCTCTGAGCGCTTCATACATGGTAAGCTCAGTCTTCCATGCAGAGAGGTCAACGAGCTTCTCGGCGATCACAGGATCGCTGCGCAGTTCGTCTAAGCTCGGCAGTGCTGCCAAGCCTGCCTCTTCGATGGAGGCGCGATAGGTATCGATGAAGACCTCTGCCTCGCTGAGCTGCAGACGCAGCGGCTCAAGGCGGAGGGTGTAATAGGAGATCTGTTCGGTGAGCATCGAACTCTTATCGGAGAGTTGAATGATGGAGCTGGTCTCTCGGAAGGCTCCGAGGATATCCCCTGCTTCGGTGAGGCTTTGGTCGTTCAACGGGATCTGCGCTTCGATAAACTCACGTTGGGCAGTCTTGGAGTTCTTTGCAATACCGGTGAGCAAGGAGTCATAGGTACGAGCTAGGGCGTTAGCAAAGTCCCGAGCAAAGCGAGGATCTTGGTCGGTCACCGCTATCTTCACGATATTGGTATCTTTTACTGTCGAGACGACCACCCGATCTCTCACGTTGCCGAGGACCGACTTATTGCGATAATCCTCCCCTTCACTATTGCGATACTGTGAGAGGTCGAGGCTCTCTAGGGCGAGGCTGATATTGCTCCGGCTGGTGATCAGCTCAACCTCGGTGGCGATCTTAGCGCTGGAGGCAGAGACATCGAGCAGCGATTCGAAGCTAGAGGAGCGTTGGATCGCTTCGACAAGGACCGACACTTCACTTTCGTAAAGGGGGGTAGCTACCTGTAGGTACGCCACAGCAAGGCCTAAGACCAAGACCATCCCGATGACAAACCAAACAAATCGTTTGCGGAAGATTTGAAAGAGTTCTGCAATTGAGATTCCTTCATCACTTGCTGCAAAGGAGTTCATCGTATCATGTTCGCTCATCGCTTGCTCCTATATTTTTCTCGCATCCAAGATGATGCTCAAGGTTACCGCTACAATCCCGAGGATCGAGCTCACAAGACCGATTACCGCAACAGTTGGTGCTAAGTCTTTTACAAAGGTGTTTTTCTTTACAGTTATCGTAGATTCGGGGCGAATAGGATCGCCACTCTTCTGCTTCTTCCCATCGGGCCCATAGATGGTGACCGACTGGGGGTAGGAAGCATCATCGCTGAGGCCGCCTGCGAGTGCGATATAGTAGTTGATCCCCTTCTCAGGCACATACGCATAGACCCCACTGCGTACCACCGCACCACCGATGGTGATAAAGCGTTGGTCAAAGGGGATCACCAAGGTATCCCCAGCAGCAAGGCGCATCGTAGCTACCTCGCTCTCGCCAGAGAGGACTGCGTGCACATCGACAGCGGTCCGCTCTCCTGCTCGTTCAAGGTAGACGCCCCCGAGGTCGCTGATTGTCAAAAGTCTTCCACTGATGGTACGCAAGAGTGACCCGAGGGTCTCCTGCGGATAGAAGTGGTAGAAGAGTCTGTTGGATGCGTAGTTCATCTGCTCACTGGGTGAGAGAGCGCTGCCACCAATCTGTGAGGCGATAGCCCCTTCGATCGTCACGCTCTGCAAACTCGGCAGCAGGGTGTCGACGACGACTTGGTCGTTAGCCTGCAGGCTAAAGTGTGGCTCATCGAGCAAGGAGACATACTGCACGGAAAGCTGGCCGCCCGAGTCGGTGCGCTGGATGCGAATCTGATGCACATCGCTGCCGGAGCGGAGCCCTCCTCCATAGGTGTTCAATAGATCATCGAGCGTCTCACCAGCGAGCACTTGGTAGGTGCCGCTCTGGTAGACATTTCCTGCTAGCTGCACCGGAGTATCGGCACGTTTGAGGATGATACGATCCCCACTCTTAAGCAGTGGGTCCTCTGAGAGGTCCCCCTGTCGTAGGGCACGATAGAGGTCATACGTTGCACGTGAGCCATCAGAGCTGACCACCTCAACCGAACGGGTTGATGCATACGCGCTGGCATTTGTGAGCACCTCGCTGAGGCGGGTAAGCCCCCAGGCAGGAACAATCCGAGTGCCGGTGACCTCACCGACTACACTCACTGAAAAGCTGCCAACACCGGTGAGGACCAGTTGGGGGTTGGAGTAGCTATAGTAGGTGCTCACCATGGCGAGGATCTCCTCACGCACCGTGGTCCAATACTTGCCCGCTCCTGCCACCGTCCCGAGGCCCGGAATCTGTACGCGGCTCATCTCATCAGCCTGCAGGTCGACGGTGACCGTCTGCATCCCATCGAGGTAGACGAGGCGATACCGGTCTCCAGGGGTAAGGGGGTATTCTTTATTGGCTACTGCATTGAGCAGTCGTACTTCAGCTGTGGGCAGGCCGGCAGGCTGACTGAGGCCAAGCTGCTCTGCAAAGCTCTCAAGGCGTAGTGGCTCAGCTGCTACAACAGCCGGCGAGCTGAAGAGCGGAGAGCGGATTATCAACCCTCCCTCCTGTGCAAAGAGTGGCGTTGCCAGTAGCAGCAATCCTATGAGTATGAGAATACTATAGCGGTTTTGTCGTTTCATAGTACAAATTCCTTTCTTATGGTGCATGCCCGATAGCGCCAATTCTACCACTCTCAGATGATTCATACAACAGCAATTGGTGAACGACGTAACACTTTTTCTTCTTGGAGGTGCACTTCCTTAGGTCCTCCGGTAGAAGGGACTTTTTACTATCCGAGCTCGTCGAGCTTTTCCCCGGATCATAATGTCCACCTCAGTGCCGAAGGGCAGCTGCTTGCTACGGTCGAGCAAGGCGAACGCCCAGAACCCTCCTAAGGTGGGGCTCTTCAATCCACTGGTGATCACCCCAATCTCCTCCTCCTCGAAGCAGACTGCATACCCCTCTCGGGGCATACCGGCATCGATGAGCTGCAACCCCCGTAGGGTGCGAGGCACGCCATTATCGCGCTGGGCTTTCAGTGCGTCGCTGCCACAGAACTCTTTGACATCGAGCTTCACAAAAAAGCTAAGGTTCGCCTCAAGTGGGGTGATTGTCTCGCTAATCTCCTGGCCGTAGAGCGGCAGCTTCGCCTCGATCCGCAGGGTATCCCGCGCGCCGAGCCCACAGGGGAGCAAACCATGTTCAGCCCCAGCCTTGTGCAACGCTCGCCAGATTGCAGGCGCTTCTGCATTGGAGCAGAAGATTTCATACCCATCCTCTCCGGTGTAGCCGGTTCGGCTGATCAGAGCGGGCATCCCCGCCACAGTTACTGCAGCAGAGAACTGAAATGAAGCCAGCTGTTCCACCCCAGGAGCTAGGGGGGTGAGGATCGCTCTTGCCTTGGGTCCTTGCAGGGCTAAGAGGGCGATCTGCTTGGAGTAGTCGAGCACCTCAGGAGCACTCGCTGCTCGAGGGTTCTCCTTCGTCAGCCAGGCGAGGTCCTTTTCGGTGTTCGCTGCATTGAGGATTAAGAGATAGGATTCGGGGCCGATCCGGTAGATGAGGACATCATCTACTACCCCACCGTCGGGGTAGCAGAGCATCGTATACCGGCAGGCGCCTGCAGAGAGATCCGCTACGGTGTTGGAGCAGAGGTACTCGAGGTACTCAGTCGCCCCTGCGCCGCGGATGACAGAGACACCCATATGCGAGACATCGAAGAGCCCTGCGGCGGTACGCACCGCGATATGCTCGGCTGTGCTTCCTGCTGCAAAGTGCAGCGGCAGGTGCCAACCACCAAAATCGATTAACTTTACGCCTGCAATCTCTCGATAGCTGTCATAGAGGGGAGTGTACTGCATAGGCATCCAACTAAGTGAGGACAATCATCTCAATCTCAACGAGTGCATCCTTGGGCAGGCGTGCAACTTGGACAGCTGAGCGAGCTGGCAGCACCGGTCCTCCGACATACTGGGTATAGACTGCATTCACCGCAGCAAAGTCCGCCATATCCTGTAAAAAGACCGTCGCCTTCACCGCCTTGGCTAAGGAGGTGCCTGCCTCCGCTAGCACCGCCTCGAGGTTCTTGAAAACCTGCTCGGCTTGCTCTGTGGCGGTGGTGCCGACCATCTCTCCAGTTGCCGGGTCCAATGGGAGTGTCCCACTGGTAAAGACAAATGGGCCTGCGATAACCGCCTGGCTATAGGGACCGATCGCCGCTGGTGCAGCCTCGGTGGCAACCAGGTTCTTTTTCAACGTAAAGAGCATCTTCGCCCTCCTTATATAGATACCTCTTGTAGCATACTCCCCACACAGAGGGGGAGCAAGGAAAATCAAAGATAGTGCAAGAGTTCGGAGGCACTCTGTGCCATCGCCATCATCGTGGAACTCTTCGACTCACCGGGGGCAAATCCAAAGCCGTAGTCGACAGCGATAAAAGCGACACCGCTCTCTTGCGCTCCGTTCTCATCGTGGACTGTGTCACCGATGAGCACCGCCTCAGCGGCAGCTACCTCCATGGTGCTGAGCACTGAGGTGATGATATCCGCCTTGCTCAAGGAGGAGGCATCGTCGCTGCCGTAGATCACCTCAAAGTAGGAAGCCAAGCCAAAGTGCTCCAGCATCAAGCGGGCAAGCGGCTGATACTTGAGGGTCGCTACTCCCATC
>DASRNL010000137.1:0-5363 GCA_035647415.1 Sphaerochaeta sp.
ACCAACACCTACGCTGACAACGATCTTCTCCAGCGTCGGGGTCTGCATCGTGGATTTGAATCCCAGCTCTTTAAAGAGCGCAGGGGCGATCTCTTCTTGATACTTCTTCTTTAAGTTAGGTACGAACTTTTCCATCAGATCACTTCCCCAGTCTTCTTGGCATAACGGACTTTCTTGCCACTCTCATCGAACTTGTAGCCGAGTCTGCTCGCCTCACCCTTGCTGGTGAGGTACATGAGGTTGCTCACGTGGATAGGAGCCTCGATCTCTACAATCCCGCCTTGGTCCTGAGGACTGTTCTTCCGCATGGTCTTCTTGACCATGTTGGCACCTTGGACGATGGCTCTATTGTTCTTATGGTCGATCTTGATGATCTTCCCACTTTTGCCCTTGTCCTTGCCGGCAATAATAACGACGTTGTCGTTCTTCTTCAGTTTCATAACTGCAACTCCTACAACACTTCCGGTGCGAGTGAAACGATCTTCATATACTGGTCCCGCAGCTCACGGGCTACTGGGCCGAAGATACGCTTTCCGCGTGGGTTATTGTTGGCATCGATGATGACGCAGGCGTTATCATCGAACCTGATATAGGTACCGTCAGGTCTGCGGTATTCCTTCTTAGTACGGACGATCACCGCACGCATAACCTCACCCTTCTTGATGGTGCCATGCGGCAGGACGCTCTTCACTGCGACTACGATCACATCCCCGACACCGGCGCTATAGCGGTGAGTACCGCCGAGCACCTTTATGCACTGGACGCGCTTTGCCCCACTGTTGTCCGCAACATTCAAATATGACTGCATCTGTACCATATCGTCTGTCTCCTCAATCAGCGGGCGCGCTCGATGATCTCAACCAGGCGCCACGTCTTATCCTTACTGATCGGACGACACTCCATGACCCGGACGGTATCACCAATAGCCGCTTCATTTTTCTCATCGTGAGCCTTCACCTTCTTGGTATAGTTCACATACTTCTTATACAAAGGGTGCAAGCGTCGGCTGTTGACAGACACGACAATCGTCTTCTCCATCTTGTCACTGACCACTTGACCGGTAAAAACCTTCTTCTTAGTTTCCATCTAATCCGTTCTCCCTTACTTTGCACCCTGGTGAAGACCAAGCTCAAACTCGCGAATGCGGGTGTTTACCCGAGCGATGTTGCGCCTGACGGTCCGAACGCCGAGTGGGTTTTCCACGTGTCCGAGGACTCGACCCATACGCAGGTCGAAGTACTCTTGGTGCAGCTTCTCTTTCAGTGCTAGCAGCTCGTCAAGGGTCATATCCTTATATGAGTTTTTCATGCTATTACTCCACCTCTCTTCGGGCGACAAACTTCGTCTGAATCGGGAGCTTGCTCGCTGCGAGGGCTAACGCCTCACGGGCAAGCGTCTCATCGACTCCACCCATCTCAAACATGACAGCACCCTCTCTGACCACAGCGACCCATCCTTCGGGTGCTCCCTTACCGCTACCCATGCGGGTCTCGGCAGGCTTCTTGGTATAGGGCTTGTCGGGGAAGATCCGAATCCACACCTTTCCACCACGGCGGATGTGACGGGTCATGGCTACTCGAGCTGCTTCAATCTGTCGAGCGGTGATCCACTTCGACTGCAGCGCTACCAGCCCATACTCACCGAAGGCGAGGGTGTTACCACGCGTTGCCTTCCCCTTGGGGAGGTTCCGCTGTTGCTTTCTATACTTAATTCTCTTAGGACTTAGCATCGCTCTTAACTCCTTGCCTCATGCCCATCACGATGTGCGGGCCTGCGGACCAAGCCACCAGCTTCTTCCTTCATCGGACGATCGTAGATCTCTCCGTTGTAGACCCAGACCTTGATACCGATAGCACCGAAGGTCGTGTGGGCGGTGGTATAGCCATAGTCGATGTCACTGCGCAGGGTGTGCAGGGGAACCCGTCCCTCTCTCGTCCACTCCGAGCGAGCGATCTCAGCACCGCCGAGTCGGCCGCTTAGGCGGATCTTCACCCCTTGGGCACCGTTCTGCATCGCCTTGGAGGCGGCGATCTTCATCGCTCTTCGGAAGGATGCACGGCCCTGTAGCTGACGGGCGAGGTTCAGTGCGATCAACTGGGCATCAGCCTCTGGTCTGCTGACCTCTTTGATCTTGATCTGAATCTTCTCATTGGAGAGCTTCTGGAGGCGAGCACCGAGCTTCTCGACGTTCGCTCCCTTGCTTCCGATGATAATCCCCGGTCGGCTGGTGGTGATGACAATCGTCACCCGCTGGGGCTTGCGGATGATCTCTACATCGGAGATCTCCGCGCCCTGGGTCTCAGGACACTCATCAAGGGCCTTTCTCAGCTTCAAATCTTCGTGCAGGGTATCCGCATACTCTTTCGGATCCACATACCACTTGGACTTCCAGGTCTTATTGACTCCAAGTCGGAGTCCGATTGGATTTACTTTCTGGCCCATTTACTTCCTCACGCTCGCTTTCTCGTCTACAACGACGGTAATGTGTGACATCCGCTTGAGCAGGATATCTCGCCTGCCGTGGGATCTCGCCCAAACTCGCTTGAGCCGGGGACCTTCGTTGATCTGCAGTTCAGTGATGACGAGGTTCTCTTCATCGATCCTGCGGTTCTGATGCAGTGCATTCGCTACTGCTGAATCGAGCACCTTCAGGATTAAACGGGAACCCTTCTGGGGCATCGCCTCAAGGATCGCAACTGCATCCTCATAGGATTTGTTCCGCACCAGGTTGGCGACAGGGCGAACCTTGGTCGGAGAGATCATCAGATACTTGGCGCTTGCCCGGTAACCTTTTTTCTCTGCCATTATCTACCAGCCTTTCTATCGGACGCATGCCCGCGGAACATCCGGGTGGGGGCAAACTCGCCGAGCTTGTGACCCACCAGGTTCTCCGTCACAAATACTGGGATCCAAGTCTTTCCGTTATAGACGGAGATCGTGAATCCGACCATTTCGGGGATAATTACTGAAGCTCGGGAATAGGTCTTAATCATTGGCTTCTGATTGGCCTTCACCGCTTCCTGTACCCGCTTATAGAGTTTCCTTTCTACAAAAGGACCTTTCTTAATTGATCTAGCCACGTTCTACTCCTACTTCCGCTTCGTGACGATAAATGCGTTAGAAGGTTTCTTCTTCGCACGCGTCTTTCCGCCCTTGGTCGGCTTACCCCACGGGGTTACCGGGTGGCGACCACCAGCGGTTCGTCCCTCTCCACCACCGTGTGGGTGGTCGACGGGGTTCATGGCCACACCACGGACCTTCGGTCGGCGACCGAGGTGTCGGGTCGTTCCAGCCTTACCGCGGCTGACGTTCATGTGGTCTTCATTTCCTAGCTGGCCGATGGTGGCATAGCACTCACCAAAGACCTTACGAATCTCACCGCTGGGCAGCCTAAGCGTCACGTAGGAGCCCTCTTTCGCTACTAAGGTAGCGCCGAGGCCTGCGGAGCGGACCATCTGTCCACCGCGGCCGAGGGTCATCTCGACGTTGTGCACGACCAAGCCTAAGGGGATATTCTTCATCGGCAATGCGTTGCCTAAGGTCGCCGGAGCTTCCGGGCCACTGACGACCTGCATTCCGACCTTCAAACCCTTCGGAGCGATCATATAGCGCTTCGCCCCGTCGGCGTAGAAGAGCAAGGCGATATTCGCCGTGCGGTTCGGATCGTATTCGATCGTCTTTACCGTTGCCGGAATCCCATGCTTCTCTCTGCGGAAGTCGATCTGGCGGTAGGAGCGCTTGTGTCCGCCACCACGGCGGCGCACGCTGATGCGTCCCTTGTTGTCACGCCCTGCCTTCTTGGACAGACCTTTGGTCAAAGACTTCTCAGGCTTTGCAGTGGTCAGCTCACTATAATCGAGGGTGACCCGCTGTCTCAGTCCGGGAGTATTGGGTTTATATGTTTTTACAGCCATCTTCCAATCTCTCCTTATACGCCTTCGATGGCCTGGATGGTATCACCCTTGGCCAGAGTCACGACAGCCTTCTTCCAATCGCCGGTGGTTCCGAGGATCGAGCCTCCGCGGGTGCGGGAGTACTTCGGCTTGCCTTTAATTACACTTACATTCACCTTGACCACGTTCACATCGAAGAGCTCCTTCAGTGCCTGTTTGATCAGGAACTTGTTGCTATCCATGTGGACCTTGAAGGTATACTTCTTCTGCTCTGCCTCACGGGCGAGGTTGGTCTTTTCACTCAGTACAGGTTCGATAATAATCTGATCTGCTCTCATTTCTGATCCCCTTGCTCCTCGCCGTAGAACTCATTGAGACCCTTAGCAGCGCTCTCAAGGACCAGCAGCTTGCGTCCGTACAGCAGCTCCTTCGCCGAGAGTCGGTTGTAGGAGAGGACACGCAGGTACGGAATATTCCGTGCTGCTCGTCTGGTCATCTCATCATCATCACCGAGGATCAGCACAGTGCGGCTGCGGTCGGTGACAAAGTTCTTCAGAATCTGGTCCAGCTCGCGGGTCTTTCCACTCTCGATGGAGAAGTCCTCAACGACGACCAGTCGCTCATCCTGCACTCCCTTGGAGAGCAGGCTCTTCATAGCAAGCCGCTTCATCTTCTTGGGCATCGCATAGCTATAGTCCCGTGGTTTGGGACCGAAGATGGTACCACCACCGACCCAGATTGGGCTCCGGCGGGTCCCTGCACGTGCATGCCCGGTACCCTTCTGCCGGTACGGCTTCGCTCCGGTGAACTTCACCTCAGCGCGGGTCTTGGTGCTTGCGGTTCCTACGCGGCGGTTTGCCAGCTCATTGTTTACGGCGTAGTAGATAGTGCCTTCGCTAACCTCTCGGTTAAAGACTGAGTCATCTAACTCGATCGTCTTCTTGCTCTGGCTGCCGTCAATGGAAAAAACATTCGTCTTCATAGCACTCGCCCCTACTTCTTAATCGCTTTCTTGACGATGACAACTGACTGCTTGGGGCCAGGGACTGCTCCCTTGACCATAAGGACCTGCAGCTCCTCATCGACACGGACGACCTTCAAGTTCTGTACTGTCGTCCTCTCATTACCCATGTGACCGGCCATGCGGCGGCCCTTGAAAGTCTTCCCAGGGGTAGCGCTCTGTCCGGTGCCTCCGATGCCTCGGTGGAACTTCGATCCATGGCTGGCACGCCCACCGCCGAAGCCGTAGCGTTTGACCACACCCTGGAATCCCTTTCCTTTGGAGGTACCAGTGACATCTACAAAGTTGATATCTTTAAATATGTCCACACCAAGCACGTCGCCAACTTTGGCGTCGTGGCTGAAATCACGAATCTCAGCGAGGTACTGCTTCGGTTCACACACATCGGTGAACTGGCCTGCATATGGCTTGGTGGTTGTACTCTTCTTCTTGTCGATAGAACCTAGGAC
>DASRNL010000138.1:0-16177 GCA_035647415.1 Sphaerochaeta sp.
GCGTAAGAGTGCAAGCAGGAAGATTATCTTAAAGCTAAAGGTGTAGCTCTTCTCATCGATGAATGCAAAGAAGTCCTCTCGCAAAGTGGTGTCATCGTGAACACTGAGGCCCTTGAGTTTACGGATATCCTCAAGAGAGTCTGGGTGGAAGAATGCCAGAGATCTTTTGCCAAAAGGAATCTTCAAATCCGCCTCCACCTCCCCTTTTCTCATCCAGTTCTTCAGGGTTGAGGTGGAAATATAGAGCTCTCGAGCGCTCTGTTCTTCAGAGAAGTACTCCGCATATTGATCTTCAAAGGTGGTAATATCGATGGGAATAAGAGCTCGTACTTCCTCAGCTAAACCGAGAACCTCCACTTTGTCTCCAACTTGATAGGTACGTAATATATCCCCAAAAGGAACATAGAGTGGCTGTGCAAAGAGGGCATTGACCGACCAAGGACGAGCGAGGGCTCCATATTGATCGACTACATCGATGACAAAGAGTTCTCTCTTGTTTTTACTACGTCGCAGTCCTCGTCCGAGCTGTTGCTGGTAGAGAAGCTTTGAGATAGTAGGCCGAGCCATCACCAACACCTCAACCTCAGGCACATCCCAGCCCTCATTCAAGAGACTACAGGAACAGAGAAACTGCAGCTCTCCGTAGCGAAACTCTTCTACTATTTCTTCCATTCCTCGGGTTTTTCCACTGACCGCCTTGGCAACAAAGCCGCGGTCAGTGAGGATCCGCTCCATCGCATGGGCATGGGCTACCGAAACACAGAAGATGATTCCTTTCTGTTTCTGATTAAAGTACTTCGCTAACACATCAGCGATCAGGTGGTTACGGGAGTCAACGACGATGGTTCGCTCAAGATCGGCATTCACATACTCTTTGCCGTTGAATCGCACCTCTGCAAGGCTGAGGTTTGATTCCACTCGATAGGCACGAACGGTTGCTATGATCTGCTGCTCCATCGCCTCGGAGAGGGTGAGAGAGGTCGTATAGGAGCCAAAGACCTCTTCTAAGCGTCGGTTGTCAAGGCGCTCATCGGTGGCGGTAAGACCGATGAGAAATCCCGGCTGCCAATATTGGAGGTTCCTCTGGGTAACCGGCGCTACCGCATGGTGCGCTTCATCAAAGACGATATAGGAGAAGTATTCGGGACTGTAGTGTTTCTGTAAAGACCAGAGCCGATAGTAGGTGCCTACGATGATTTGGTTTTCTTCTCCCTCACCCACAGACTTGGGGAACACCTTCAGACGGTCGAGCCAATCGGCGACGATTCGCCGAGAGGGTGCTACCACCAGCACCGCAGCATCAGGATGCTGGGTAAAGTAAGCAGCGAGATCCTCTTCCACAATCTTGGACTTGCCGGTGGCTGTGGGAAAAACCTTTAGAACTGCATGTGGACCAGGCAAAGAGGCACGCAGGTGCCAAATTTCCTCTAGCGCCTCCTTCTGGTGGTCGTAGAGGGTGAAGAAGCGCTCTGCAAGCAGTCCGGCACTCTGAAAGTGCCTTCGATCACCAAAGAAGAGGCGGATCTGATCGTCGATCACTTTAGGGTATGCAAGATCCATCGAGGAGAAGCGGTAGAGAGTGATGCCATGGTACGCGGCGCTGTTTTGCTTCTCCAGCTGTTTGCGATAGCGATCTGTTCCAATCAGCTGTGGGTGGTGGAAACTCACCCCGTTTTCCTCCACCGCTACCTGGCTTCCATCGGTATACTGCACCAGGTAATCAAGGTAGAAGGTAGTCCCTCGAGGTGATGGCAGGGGGTACTCACGATGCAGATATGCCAGTGCATCACTGCCGTAGACCTCGGTAAAGCGTTCCTCAAAGGAGTGCTCAAGCGCCGAGGCATCGACTGCCGAGCGACCTCGGTCAGCGGTGCGCTGATAGGTCTCAGCAAAGCTCAGGGTATGTGTCAGCCACCCTGCTACGAGCTCTGGATCTTCATCGCTGAGGAAGCGATAGAGCGGCAGACCCTTACGCATCAACTTGTTCTGTTCAATCGTGTACTGGCGATAATCAAAGAGCGGGAGCTCTTGGGTACAAGCAAAGGAGTCGATGATTACGATAGCACTATCGTTGGCATACCACAGAGAGCTATGAGAGTCGTTGTAGGTGAGCCTACCTTCTTCGGTGAATCCTAGGTCATATAGCAGTCGCTCCATGCTTCATCTTAGCCCTGTGAGGGCGACGGTGCAACTCTACTTATACCCCATTGAGGTATTGGGCAATCCCTACAATCACAGGAATGGTGATGATGGAGAACAAGGTGGTGAGGACGAAGATCTGTGATGCATAGATGCCGTTGCGTTTATACTTGATGGCGATCATCGTATTGGAGGCAGCCGAAGGTGCTGAGGCAGCGAGGACGATGACCAGCATCATCGTAAAGGGGATGGGAAGCAGTGTGAGTGCTAGTGTTACGGCAATAGGGAGCAGCAGGAGCTTGACAGCGGTGACCCAGTAGACACGCCCACTTTTGAAGCTGTCTAGCAGAGGGGATTTTGCAATCGTCGCTCCTGCGATCAGCATCGCAATCGGGGTGTTCATATTGCCCATCAGCTCCATCGCCTCCAAAACGGGTGCTGGGATACGGAGTCGGATAATAAAAGCTACAAGCCCTGCGAAGATACCGATAAGCACCGGTGAGAACAGGCTTTTTATGGCATCAGAGAGTGTGGTAGTCCCTGCAACGAGGATGATGCCGTGGCTCCAAAAGAGGATATTGAAGCAGGTCAAATACCCGGTGAGGTAGAAGACACCTTCTTTACCTAACAGCTGCCATACCAGTGGAATGGTGAAAAACCCTGCGTTGGAGTAGATGACACTCAACCGCTCGATTGCTAGATCCTCACCCTTTTTTCGCATGGTGATATAGCCTACGAGAAACTGCACCGCAAAGGCGATAGCAGAAATCCCTACCACAACTAAGAGGCTCTTCAGCCGATCGGTGGAGTACTCAATCTGATAGGAGAGAAACATGACGATGGGGGCGATAACCTGTAGCAAAAACTGTGTGAGTCCTTCGACCGTCGCATCGGTGAAGATCCCTGTCTTGAACGCAGCATAGCCGAGGGCGAGGATGAGAAACATCACGAGGATCTGATGAAACACTACCGGTACCACTGCTATTTCCTCTCTTGTTGTGTATGAGTGATTGCTACGGTTTTACGAGTAAAGGACAGGGGACCTGCCTGTCGACAGGTCCCCGCTATTTGGTTGGTTATAGAACTGCTTTCGCTGCTCTATAGACGGCATCAGCGGTGATGCCGAAGTGCTCATAGAGCTGATCAGCGGGTGCTGAGGCGCCGAAGCTTCTCATCCCCACGATCGCTCCATCTAAGCCGACGTACTTGTACCAGTAGTCCGCCCACCCTGCCTCAACGGCAACCCGAGCTCGGACTGCCTTTGGCAGTACCGACTCACGATAGGCGTCGTCTTGCGCGTCGAAGACCTCCGCTGAGGGCATCGACACAACCCGAACTCCTACCTTTTCAGCGGCAAGCTTCTTCGCAGCTGCCACTGCTAAGCTTACCTCACTGCCGGTGGCAATCAGGATCACCTCTAGCTTTTCACCGCTCTCAAAGAGGGTGTAGGCGCCCTTGGCGATCTGAGCGAACTGCTCGTCGGTGCGTGGCTGTGGGTCGAGGTTCTGTCTGCTTAAGAGCAGAGCAGTCGGTCCGTCGTTGCGTTTGACTGCTTCACCCCAGGCGATACCGGTCTCCACCGCGTCAGCAGGACGCCAGGTGACCATTTTGGGGGTCATCCTCAGCATAGCAGCTTGTTCGATCGGCTGGTGGGTCGGTCCATCCTCACCAAGACCGATGGAGTCGTGGGTGAAGACGTAGATATTCTGCAGATCCATCAGAGCACTCATCCGCACTGCGTTGCGTGCGTACTCCATGAAGATCAGGAAGGTGCCGCTGTAGGGGATGAAGCCACCGTGGAGGCTCACCCCGTTGAGGATGGCGATCATACCAAACTCACGGACTCCAAAGCGCAGGTAGGTTCCTTTGCCGCTGTCTACATCAAAGTCCTCCACTCCCTCATACTGGGTGAGGTTGGAGGGTGAGAGGTCGGCAGAGCCACCGATGAAGTCCGGTATTACTGCACCGAGGAGATCGAGGGCCATCTGGCTAGCCTTTCGACTCGCTACTTTGACCCCTTCCTCCTGCCAATTTTTTACCTTCGCCAGGTATGCTTCTTCCCATCCTGCAGGCAGTTCTCCTGCAAGGCGGCGTGCAAGCTCTTTGGCGAGTTCAGGGTGTGCCTTCTCATAGGCGGCAAAGAGGGCATCCCACTCTGCTTCAGCCTTCGCTCCAGCATCTCGGTGATCCCATGCTTCGTAGATTTCCTTGGGAACAAAGAAGGGCTCATCCCATTGCCAGCCGAGCTCTTTGCGCACCAAAGCTATCTCATCGGCACCCAACGGTGCGCCGTGGCTGGAGGCGCTGCCTGCCTTGTTCGGCGATCCAAAGCCGATGGTGGTGCGGCAGATCAGCAAGGAGGGCTGATCGGTGTTCGCCTTCGCTTCGGCAATCGCTTTGGCGATCGAAGCAGCATCGTGGCCATCGACTCCTTCGATAACCTGCCATCCATACGCTCTGAAGCGGGCAGCGGTATCGTCGGTGAACCAGTCCTTGATGTCACCGTCGATGGAGATACGGTTATCATCGTAGAGAGCGATCAGCTTACCGAGCTTCCAGGTTCCTGCCAACGAAGCGACTTCGTGGCTGATCCCTTCCATCAAACAACCATCCCCTAAGAAGGTGTAGGTATGGTGATCGATGATGGGAAACTCGTCGGTGTTAAAGTGTGCTGCAAGGCTTTTTTCAGCGAGCGCCATACCCACTGCGTTGGCAAGTCCCTGTCCTAACGGCCCGGTGGTGGTCTCCACCCCTTCGGTGATATCGCACTCAGGGTGTCCTGCGGTGACAGAGTGCAGCTGGCGGAACTGCTGTAAGTCCTCGATGCTCAAATCATAGCCGCTTAAGTGCAGCAACGAGTAAAGCAGCATCGATGCGTGCCCGTTGGAGAGGACAAAGCGGTCGCGGTTTGCCCAGTCAGGGTTGTTGGGGTTGTGCTGCATCACACTGCGCCAGAGCACCTCGGCCATATCGGCCATCCCCATCGGAGCGCCAGGGTGGCCGCTGTTGGCCTGCTGTACGCCGTCGATGCTCAGAATACGGATTGCATCCGCAAGTCGTTTATTATCCATTCAAATCCTCCTACAGGATAGAGTCTATTACAGTGTATATCGGTGGTGTACCTACCCTCCTTAGAGGGTAGCCCACCGAGCAAAGTTAGTCAAAAGCCTAGAAGCTAAATGAGGTGATTACAGCTACGCGTTTAAAGCCGAGTGCATCACGTTTCTGTAACACGCTCGCAGCATCTTTTTTAAAGTTGGTAAACTGCCCCACCACCAGCACACCGATGGAATCGGTGACCTGCGTATTTGCTAGGAGGCTGAGGTCTACAAACAGGTCACTCTTGGTGCCAAAGATATCGTAGAGATAGGTCTCCGCTTGAACTCCGACAAGGTTCACATGCCAGGGAATCTTATAGCCGATAACGTGAGTTCCGAAGTAGGCAAAGCCATTTACCATCGCCCCACCGATCTCAAACTCCCACATCTCACCGGCCTGTGCGCCAGTGTAGCCGCTATAGTTGAGCTCGTGGTAGGAGCGCAGGAGCACGCCCGCCCATGGGCTGGAGAAGATAACACCGGTATCAAACTGCAAGGCAACCCCCGCGCGAGCTCGATAGTAGGCACCCTTTAACTGATCGCTTACCAAAGGACTTCCTAGGCGCAGGCCTTCAAGACCAAAGGGCGGAAAGTCCCACCCAGTTCCCACCGCAGCACCGAGGTTGACCTCAGCTACGGCGATCGGGGTCAATACCGCATTCACCGAGGCAGTTGCTGCAATTGGGCTTGCTGCAAGGGTTGTGGTTACCGCAAGGTTGTTGCCGCTGAAGAGCGGTCCATCCCCTTGGAGCAAAGGAAGCTTCACCGTGAAGCTAGCATCGGCTTTTGCATCAAAGCTACTGCCATAGGCGAGGGTGATTTTTGCACCCCCTTTGTAGCTGACCTGAGCGGTGAGTAAGGATGCTACCAAGAGCATCAGTACGAACATGGATATCTTTTTACGCATAGGGGCCTCCAACGCAATTATACTATCTATAGCATACCATACGTTTGCTAAAATATTAGGGTAAAATTTGCTGCTCGATTCCATCCCATCCTTTAGTAAAAAAGGGCCATCGCCCTGCAAAGAGAGGATGTTCGAGGCACTTACGCTTTCTTCACCACCACCGTCGGCTCTACAGAAACCCCGCTCTTCATCGAGCTGGAGATCAAACAGTAGCGTGCGGCGCGATCGATCAAGGTGAGCGCCTCATCCCGCTGCTCTTCGCTGTCGATGACGATCGTAGGTTTGATGCGGATACTCTGCATCCCTAGCCCCTTCTCCCCCTTGTCCAAGAGCCCCTCTGCCTCGCTTCGGTAGGAGCGGAAGGCAAAGTTCGCCCGGTCGGTAAAGGAGAGGAAGGTCGTCAGCAGGCAGATCTCTGCCGCGGCGATATAGAGGTGTTCAGGGGACCAGAGGTTGTCATGGCCGCCGGGAAAGTTTGCCGGCGCTCCGACTTCGATCGTCGGCAGCCCTGCTGAGGAGAGCGCAGCACGCTTCTCTCGGGTCCATTCAACTGCGGTGGTATAGGTATGGGGTACACTCATCGGTGCCTCCTTCTTGCTGTATGCAACCTCTAGAAGATACTCACTTCCTCAGCGTTCGGCTAGGCTTGATAGAAGACCGATAAGGGGGCACTATAGCTTGAGAGCCGAAGAAGCAGGAGGGGCGTGATGAAACAGATAGCAGTGGTTGGAGCAGGGGCAGTGGGAGCCCTCTATGGAAGCAAGCTGCATGCACTCTTGGGAAGCGAGCACTGCTCGGTGTTGGTAGATGAGAGGCGACGCACCCGATACCAAGCAGAGGGGATCTACGTCAACAAAAAGTTGATCCCCTTCTCCTACCGCCTGCCCACCGAGGTTACACCACCGAACTACATCATCATCGCCACCAAGAATGGACACCTCAAGGAGGCGATCGAGATGATCCGCCCGGCGGTAGGGCCACAGACGACCCTCCTCTCCTTGCTCAACGGTATCGAAAGCGAGCGCTTGCTCGCTGAAGCCTTTGGTGCAGAGCGGGTGCTCTACGGCTTTGCCGTCGGGCTGAATGCCACCAAAGCGGGAAACGCTATCACCTATAGCGCTAGCGGACAGATCGTCTTCGGGGAGAAGGATGATCGCAGAAGCGAACGGGTTGTAGCGCTGCATAAGCTCTTTACAGCGGCAAATATCGCCAGTGTGATCAGCGAGCAGATCCTGGTGGATCTCTACAACAAGTTCATGCTCAACACCGCGTACAATACCATCAGTGGGCTCCTGGGGGCGACCTATGGGCAGCTGGATCACCCGGCGGTCTACTCCCTCGCACGGGCTGTTTCACAGGAAGTGCAGGCGGTCGCAAATGCTGAGGGGGTAGTGCTCCCTGACTCCTTCATCGAAGAGAACCATCAGATCGTCATCTCCTTGGGAGGGGGGATGACCTCGATGGCTCAGGATATGGCTGGAGGCAGAGAGACTGAGAATGCATGGTTCTGTGGGACGGTTATCGCCCTTGGGGCAAAGCATGGGATCCCGACCCCGGTAGCTCAGACCTTAAGCAACCTGGTGGAGGCTCAGCGCCCGCTTGCGGCATCCTGAGAGGCGCGCTCAAGCTCGCGGATTAACTCTTTTTGGTACCGTTTTGGACTCTCTTGTGCGTGTGAGCGCCACCCTTCTGGGGTTTCTGTTGCCGCCTTCGCAGCATCGACGATCTTCCGTTTTCCCCAGATTCGAGCGGCAGGTACATTGTGCTTTTGGGCGATTCGATCCCGAGCGAGGAAGAAGTGCTCGGTATAGCGACGCTCCTCTTTGTTGAGGTACCGCCATCCTGGCAGCTTCGCCCACCCCGGTCTGAGCTCACCTTTGGTCTGCTCCCCTACCCGCTGCATCGTCTTTGCAACCGCTTCACTCAAGTCTGCTTTCTCTACCGCCTCCTCAAGGCGCTCTCGCAGCGCAAAGAGGTAGGCGACATCCTCTAAGGCATATTGTATCTGCTCGGCTCCCAGGGGGCGGCGGAGCCAGTTGGTACGCTGCTGCCTGCGCTTGCTGCCGGTGAAGGTGCGCACCGAGTCTCCGAGAAAGGTATCGATGATGGTGGTTAGGCCACCGGTCTCTTCCAAAGCTAAGGCATGGACCCTGAGGTCATAGATATTGGCAACCTGCACCCCATAGCTCTTGCGCATCAGAGCGGTGTCGCTGGCACAGTCGAACATGATCTTCTCGATACTCGGATCTTCGAAGAAGCCCTTAAGCGCCTGCATCGAAACGGCAAGCGGATCTACAAGAGAGAAGTGCTTTCCATCGTAGAGCTGTACCAAGGCGAGGTGCTCGCCGTAGATGTGGAGGTTGAACTCCCCTTCGAAGTCCATCGCCACAGATGCTATTCCTTCATGCTTCCAGCGCTCGGTGAGCGCAGCAAAGGCTCTATCGTCTTCAATCAATGTATAGGTGTGCATACCCTCTACCATAGCAAATCAGGGACAAAGAGAGAACTAACAAAGTGGCCGCCTTGCGGCGGCCGATCGGTTAGTGTTTATTGTTCTTCGGTAAAAAGAGGTTTAAGGCAATCCCGACTAAGGTAGCCAGGGCGACTCCTGCAAGGGTAAAGGTGATGTTCTGTCCCATCGCAAAGGAGAGAGTCCCTCCGCCGATACCGATGACCAGAATCACACTGCTGATCGTCAGGTTTCGCTTATCCTCGTAGTCGACTCCTGCATCGACGACTGTTCTTAAGCCACTGCTGGCGATCGTTCCAAAGAGGAGCATCGAGATGCCGCCGAGCACGGGGTTGGGAATCGTCTGAATCAGGGCGCCAAACTTGGGGAAGAAGGAGAGGATGATCGCAACCACCGCAGCTCCTCCGGTGACCCAGACGCTGTACACACGAGTTAAGGCAAGGACGCCGATGTTTTCCCCATAGGTGGTGTTCGGCGGTCCACCCCAGAACGAAGCCCAGAGGGTGGCGATCCCGTCACCGGCGAGGGTCCGATCGAGACCTGGATCTTTGTAGAAGTCCTCCCCTACGACCTTGCTGATAGTAAGGATATCACCGAGGTGCTCGGCGATCGTCGCCAAGCTCACGATGGCGAAGGTGACGCTCGCTACGAGGTTGAACTTGGGGAAAGCGAAGCTCGGCATACCAAACCACGCTGCGTCTCGTACGCCGCTGAAGTCGATGATCGCCCATGCAGGGGAGATGAAGCCTAAGATCAAGGCGCTGAGGTACCCACCGACCAAGCCGATGAGGATCGGGATGATCGAGAAGAAACCCTTGGCGAAGATATTAGCGATGATCGTCAACAGCAGGGTGATCGTGGCGATCACCAAGAGGTGCAGGCTGTAGTTGCCTGCAGCATCGTTCATCGCCATATCCATCGCCGTCGGGGCGAGGTTCAGTCCGATGACGATGATGACACTGCCGATTACCACCGGTGGTAGGGCGGTGTTGAGCCAGTTATGCCCACTCTTTTTAATGATGAAGGAGACCAAGAGATAGAAGAGACCGCTGATAAAGGCGCCTCCCATCGCATACGGCACCCCATAGGCGCTGCTGATTGCAATCAGAGCGGGAATGAAGGCAAAGGAGGAGCCTAAGAAGGCGGGCACCTTTGCTCCGGTAATCAGGATGTACAACAACGTTCCTGTCCCTGCGGTAAAGAGCGCTGTAGAGGGACTCAATCCAGTGAGGATGGGGACGAGAATCGTCGCTCCGAACATCGCAAATACGTGTTGGATGGAGAGTGGAACCAGCTCTTTAAGCGGGGGACGATCACTAGGTCCATAGAGGACACGGGGGGATGAAGAATCTGCCATTGAGGTGCTCCTTTGCTTCGGACAAGCGGCATCACTAGTCCAAAAAGGGATGTTGACCTCTACGAAGTCTCTGCATCGTAACCAAAAAGCTCTCTCTTTGGGAAGGGTACCCTTACCGATATCGCTCAAAGAGTGGATAGAGTGCTCCGTAGAGGAACACAATCGGACTACAAAGGACTACCGCCACCACAAAGAGCAGCAGCTTCCCTTTGGATGTGATCATCGCTTCATACCAAGGCAGCAGGGTTTTCTCTTGCATATCTTCCTCCTGCTTCTACCCTACCGCAACCGGTGTGACACCGAGTGTCACACCAAAGCTTTTTCTGCCATCGCCTCTATCCGTGCCGTATATGCTGTAACAAAGGAAGAAGGGCTCAGCACCTCGATATGCTCACCGTAGGAGAGCAAGACAGAGATCAGCTCATTAGGGTTGGCTACCGGTAGCCGCATCACAAGCGAGCCATCGCTTCTGCGCTCCTGATGCTGCTTGGGGTGCCACACTTGGGTTGCGATCACCTCAGCTGCCCACTCTGTGGCGACAAAGCTCACCTCTTGTATCTCCCCGCCGATGAAGATTCCATACCCAGAACCCACGATAGCATCCAGCTCAGCGGCGGTGAATCTTTCTTTGGCATAGTCACCCTCGATCGCCTGTAGGCGTACCACCCGAGCAAGGTGGAAGGTGCGCGTAGTATGCTTCTGCAGATCCCACGCCAAGAGGTACCATCTGCCGCTATAGTTGATCAGGCGCAGCGCTTCGATGTGACGCCGAGAGAGCGCCCCTGCGCTATCTCGGTAGGAGAGGCTGAGGCGCAAGCTGCGCTGCATCGCCTCCAAGAGATGGGAGAAGATCTGCCAATCAGGCCAGTCCTGCACCGGGGTGTGAAAGATAATCTTCTCTTCCAAGGAGCGATACTGCTCTTCCACCTGCTGGCTCAGCACCTCGCTCGCCTCGTCGGTGATGATCGAGTCCAAGCCGTGGGAGGAGACGAGGGAGCGAAAGACCGCCCCGAGTACCAAGAGCCGTTCGTTGGATTGAAAGAAGAGGGTAAAGGGTTCGCTGTAGGTGTACCAAGCGCGGGAGCGCTCATAGAAGATTGGCGCATCCAAGCGATCGCGCAGGTAGGCGATATCACGCAGCACCTGCCTGCGGCTGATCTCAAAGTGTTCGCGCACATCGGCGGTGCGCACCCCTCCTACCCTCTCTATGCTCCGGTTGATGTATAAAATTCGTTCTAGCTGACTCATGGGTATAAAACGGCTCCCCCTTGCGGGAGAGCCGGAAGTTGTTGTTGCGTTCTGCTTATTTAGCAGCCTGGAGGCGCTCCTCGAGGGTCGCAAGACACTCGTTGAGCTGCTCGGGCAGCTTGTCGCCGAACTTCGGATAGTGGTTCTCACGGATGTCAGCGACTTCAGCGAGCCAGCCATCGACGTCCACTTCCAGAAGCTCGCGCATCTGTGCATCGGTGACGCCTTCAGGGCGGTCGATCGCATCGAGGGTCGGCATCAAGCCGATCGGTGTATCGACGCTCTTCGCTGTTCCATCACACGCTTCGAAGACCCACTTCAGTACGCGGCTGTTCTCTCCAAAGCCAGGCCAGATGAACTTGTTCTCATCGTCGCGGCGGAACCAGTTGACGTAGAAGATCTTCGGCAGGTTCTCAGGAACCGGTGCGTTGGCACCGATGTCAATCCAGTGCTGGAAGTACTCACCCATGTGGTAGCCACAGAAGGGCAGCATGGCGAAGGGGTCACGGCGAATCGTACCGACCTTCAAGTCCAGTGCGGCTGCGGTGATCTCACTGCCGACGATCGAACCGAGGAAAACTCCGTGGTTCCAATCGCGGCTCTGGTGGACCAGCGGGATGGTCTTCGGGCGGCGACCGCCGAAGAGAATCGCACTGATCGGCACACCAGCGGGATCTTCCCACTCTGCTGCGATCGAGGGTGCTTGGCCTGCTGGGGCGGTAAAGCGTGCGTTGGGGTGCGCTGCGGGGCTCTGTTCTTTGTTGCCCTTGTCCTGGACCCAATCGTTGTTGAGCCAGTCGACCAGCTTGCCCGGTGCATCGTAGCCGATGCCTTCCCACCAGACATCGTTGTCTTCGGTGACGGCACAGTTGGTGAAGATGGTGTTCGTCTCTGCAGCCTTCATCGCGTTGTAGTTGGAACTATCGCTGGTCCCCGGTGCAACACCGAAGAAACCGGCTTCTGGGTTGATAGCATAGAGCTGTCCATCAGCGCCAAACTTCATCCAAGCGATGTCGTCGCCGATGGTCTCAACCTTCCAGCCAGGGATCGTCGGAACGAGCATGGCGAGGTTGGTCTTTCCACAGGCTGAAGGGAAGGCGCCAGTTACGTAGCGGCTCTTGCCCTCGGGGTTGGTGACCTTGAGAATCAGCATGTGCTCAGCGAGCCAGCCCTCATCACGAGCGAGGACGCTTGCGATGCGCAGAGCCAGACACTTCTTACCGAGCAGTGCGTTTCCACCGTATCCTGATCCATAGGACCAGATCTCACGGGTCTCAGGGAAGTGGGAGATGTACTTGTCCTCAAGCGGAGCACAGGGCCATTGGCCGTTATCGCTCTCACCTTCGGCAAGGGGCTTACCAACGGAGTGGAAGCAGGGGACAAACTCGCCATCGGTTCCAAGCAGATCGAGGACTGCGGTACCGACACGGGTCATAATCATCATGTTTAAGACAACGTAGGGGCTGTCGGTCAGCTCAACACCGATCTTGGCGATCGGGGATCCGAGCGGACCCATGGAGAAGGGGATGACGTAGAGGGTGCGACCCTTCATAGAACCGCGGTAGAGCTCGGTCATCGTCTCTTTCAGTTCTACTGGATCGATCCAGTTGTTGGTCGGGCCAGCTGCCTCTTGGGTCTCACTGGCGATATAGGTGCGGTTCTCAACTCGTGCCACATCAGAGGGGTCAGAGTTGTATGCTACACAACCAGGTTTCTTTTCTGGGTTCAATGCTACGCAATAGCCGTCAGCAATCTGCTGGGCGATAAGCTCATCATACTGGGCGGAACTTCCGTCGGCGATGACGATTTGTTCTGGAGTCGTGAGCTCTGCAAAATCCAAAATCCACTGCTTGAGTTTTACATGCTTGATGTCGTTGACGTTCATGGACTACTCCTTGTTCTAAAGACTAGACTACAACTCCTCATAAAATTAAGAGTTGCTAGCACCCAAGGTACTGTTTTTCTAAATCTTTAGCAAGTCAGCAGGTGATAATTTATGAAAATATCAAAACATCGTTCCATGAAAGCGGGAGTTGAAACTGAGGTAGAGCTCAGGCGGTACATCATCGGGGATATCGAGAAGATAATCACTGATTTTTTTGATCCGTTCAGCCCAACTTCCCTTCTTACACTCCTGTGCTTCTTTGAGCATCTCCAGACACTCGATGATAATCGAGTGGCTGCTACGTACTTCCTCAATTGCGGTGCGAAATCGCTTGCTCAGATCGAGGATGATCTGCACCGTCTCATCGGGGTGAGCGGCGATAAAGGATGGGAAACTCTCTTCACTGATCTCCACAAGGCGGCAGTCGGTAAGGGCAACGGCGGTTGCGTTGCGGGGGAACTCCTCAAAGAGTCCCATCTCACCGAGCGATGAGCCTGGTTTGGAGATCTGTACCAGTTCAAACTGTTGAGGGGTATGGTAGTTTAAATAGAGAGCGACCACCCCTTCTCGCAAGAGGAACATCGTCGAACAAGGGTCGCCCTGCTTATAGAGCACGGTTCCCTTCTTCACCTCTAGGACTGGGTTGCCTGTATCGTTCTTCATGGCCATACATGCCTCCTATTTTGGGTCTGTAGTATACTATCCCTCCTTCCACTGAGCAAGGGAAGTGCAATTGACAGAAGCAAAGGAAGGTAGGTAGGCTCAAGGTATGATAGAACTCACCCTCCCTGCAGGATCGCTGCAAGCGGCGCTCGCTGCCTTCGAAGGAGGCGCCGATGGCGTCTACCTCGGCTTGGAGCACTTTAGCGCCCGAGCTGCTGCAACCAACTTCAGCTTTGCAGATCTACAAAAGATACGCTCCTTTGCACTCAGCAATGATAAAAAGATCTACGTCACCCTCAACACCCTCATCGACGAGGCTAACCTTCCCTCCCTGACTCCGATCTTACGGCGCCTGGAGACGATCGGCTGCGATGGGGTCATCGTCCAAGACCTCGGGGTCGCACGGATCATCCGCACCCACTTCCCTTCGCTTGCTCTCCATGGCTCCACCCAGCTTGCGGTGCATACCGCCAGCGGGGTAGCTGAGCTGAAACGGCTGGGCTTTGAACGGGTCGTTCTCGCCCGCGAGCTCACCATCGAAGAGGTGGCTTCGATCCGAAAGTCGTGTACAGATATCGAACTGAAGGTCTTCATCCACGGCGCACTCTGCTATAGCGTAAGCGGCCAGTGTATGGCCAGCATCCAGCTCTCCGGGCGCAGTGCCAATGAGGGCTCCTGCGCCCAGATCTGCCGCAACTACTTCCATGTAGAGACCGACCCCAGTGTCGACTCTGAGCTCTCCCCCTTGGGCAACACCCCCAAGACCGCTTGGTTCTTCTCGATGGGGGATCTGGCGACCGGGGAGGCGATTTTACAGCTTGCGGAGTTGGGCATCGAGAGTGTGAAGGTCGAAGGGCGGATGAAAAGTCCAGTCTATGCCTACAAAGCAGCCCAAGCCTACCGGGCGTTGCTCACAGGTGATCAGCGGGCCCAGCGGTACTTTGAGGAGCTGGCAATCGCCTATAGCAGAAGGCAAACCGGCGGCTGGCTCACCGAGTATGGCAGGACGCGGCAGGACTTCAGCGTCCGTACTACCCCCACTTTGGGGAGCATCGGCTACCCTGCCCACCGTGGCCTTCCGGCTGCGAAGGTCTTAGAAGCAGACCGCCAGGGGGTCTGGGTAGAGGTGCAGAGGGCGATCACCCACTACGATGGATTGATGTACCTAGTTCCCGGCCCTCAGGAGCCGGTGAGCGACCAACGCTTTGGGGTCTCGGCAATCCACAGTGAAGAAGGAGAGGCGATCCGATGGGCAGAGATCGGGGATGTGGTGCACATCGACCTGCCCCCCTCCCCCCGCTGGCCCGAGGCCGGTGAAACCCTCTATATGGTCAGCGCCCACGACCAGAACCTCGCCCTCTATAGCGAGGCGATCCTCCCCTACGCCAAGGTGATTCCTTTGACGGTCACCTTGGAGAAGGAGGCGATCACCATCGCAAGCGACCAGTACTCCTATCGTGCAGAGCTTGCCTTCGAAGTAGCGGAGCGTCCACAGGAGACCGCCGAGAACTTCGCTCATGTGCTCGCGCGCAGCGACACCTCCTCCTTCACCGCGGGGCAAATTATCATAGACAATCAGACTGAGTTAGAGCTCAGCGAGCTCTTCTACCCGATCTCCCAGCTGCACGAAATCCGTCGCCTCTTCTATGCAAACCTAGAAGAGCAGTATACAGAGAGTCTCACTGCACCGTTGCCAGAAGAAGAGTTCACCTCTGCCTTTGTATCGGTCCTCATGCCAGATCGCTCACTGTTAGTCGATGAGCGGGGGGTCCCCTGGCACTCCTTGGGAGCTCTGCGTAGGGCCTTGGAACAAGGGGAGAACCCCCTCTTTGCCTTCGATGGGTATTTTTACCTGCCATTGCCTTCGGTGATGTTTGAACAGGAGCGTTTCTTTGCTGATCTTGATCGCCTCCTCGCCCTCTTGGAGGAGCGAGGTCTCTTGGACAAGGTACGCTTTGGCCTAAACAATATCGGGCAGATCCCCTACTTTCAGGAGAAGCAGCTTCCCTGCTTTGCAGATATCTACCTCTATCTAGCCAACAGCGAGAGCGCTAAAAGCCTTGCGGAAAGCAACCTAAAGCTGATCGGTGGATACCTGTGGCTTGAGCGAACCGCCACCGATACGACTCGGTGGCCCTTTGAGCCCACCGTAGTCGATGCAGCCTTTACTGCCCCAGCCTTTATCAGCCGCTCCTGTTTCCGACACGACTCGCTGCTTTTAAGCTGTGAGGGGTGTCCACACCACGGCTCTTGGATCGCCAAAGCGAACACCGTGGAGTATCGGGTGCTCGTAGATGATTGCGTCACTGTGGCCATCGCGCTTCGATAAGCGGACGGAAATAGGAGAAGTGGTAGGTCAAGGGAAAGGCGAAGAGCCCGTCGGCGATCAGCTGATCCAGCTCAGCGAGAC
>DASRNL010000139.1:0-8036 GCA_035647415.1 Sphaerochaeta sp.
TTCTTACAGAAATATCTTTCTAAAGAGGCCTGAATGGGACTCTTTTGCTTCTTGTGATTCATTATTGACCTGCTATGCAAAAGTGCTGGGAGAAGAGCAAAAGATTCTCCTTGTGTCGCTCTATCGTACGGCCGACACTAGAGATAGAAAGACTGTAAGGAGGTCTCAATGAAAAAATCTGTAGTATTTATTTTACTTCTTGCTCTTTTGATGCCCCTCTCCCTCTTCAGTGCGGGAGTGAAGGAAGCTGACGAAGGCAAACCTGTTGTTGTAAACTACTGGACCCATGAGGACCCAGCACGAACTGAGCTGGAGACCGAGTTGATCGAGCAGTTTATGAAGGACAACCCGAACATTACTGTCGTACGAACAACCAACCCCTCCTCGAAGCAGATTGAAGTCGTTCAGACTGCTTTTGCTGCCCGCCAGGGACCGGATATGTTCAACCTACCGATCGAGAACCAGTATGCGTACATCACCAACGGCCTTGTAGCCCCCGTCGACTATGCAGCAGCCGGCTATCGCAATGAAGCTGACCTGCTGGACAAGTATGTCGAAGGTGTACTGGATACCGTCACCGTCGACGGCGATGTCTATGGTCTGCCGCTTGAGCTGACCAACTGGGCGATCTACGTCAACAAGCGAGTCTTCACGGATGTTGGTCTCGATGCTGATCGCGACTATCCGAAGACCTGGGAAGAGATGGCAGATATCAACGAGAAGCTCGTAATCCGTGATGGAGACATCCTGATTCGCCGTGGTTTTGACTTCCGCTATCCCTACTATCTTGAGTTCTTCGTACCGATGGTCGAACAGCTCGGTGGTGCCCTGCTCTCCGCAGATGGCAAGAAAGCGATTATCGGTGACGATGCGTGGATTGGTACCCTGAAGTTCATGCAGGAGTGGGGCCCCTTGGGACGAAACCTTGGCTCTCCCACCTACAAGAACGCACGAAGCCTCTTCAACCATGACAACAACGACATCGCAATGACCCACTCTGGCCTCTATCAGCAGGCACGGATTAAGAGTGACAACCCTGAATTCTACGACTCCATGGAGTGGATGGTAATTCCATTCCCACAGTTTGAGAACGCAGTTCGCGAAGTAGCAGCCTGCTACTACGGTCACTTCTTCATGGTCAACGCTGACAGCGATCCTGCTGTACAGAAGGCTGCCTGGAAGCTCGCTGGCTTTATGCTCTCCCACGGTGAGGACTACCTCACTCGCGGTGGATCGATTGTCCAGCCGACCAAGGCACTCTTTGCAAGCGATACGCTGAAGAATATGCCCTACAGTGATGTCTTCATCGACGATATGGAGAAGGCACACATGATCTACTACGGAGAGAACTCCGCTGAGATCCAGTCGCATATTCGCTACGCGATCGAGTCCGTCATGCTCAGTGGCGTAAGCCCGGAGAAGGCCCTTGTGACCCTCCGCGCTGCAGTCCAGGAGATCATCGACGAGCAGTAATCTGCACCTAGTTTTGACGGCTCTGCTACGGCAGGGCCGTCTTTCCCTCACTACCATAGGAGTACACCATGGCTAAGCGACCATATCAAGGAATAGAGAAGAAACAAGCGCGATGGGGCTTTGCGTTCGTGCTTCCCTCCTTGCTCTTCTTCTCGCTCTTCAACTTCTACCCGATCCTCAACGCCTTTTACACCAGCTTTTTCAACCGGAGGGTCCTCAGTCGAGCAAAGCCAACATTCGTCGGGCTGGATAACTACATCCGCCTCTTTGACCCCGCCCGTGCGGCGAGCCCGATCTCCTTCTATAAAAGCCTCCGTGCCACCTTGGTCTTCACCTTGGGCACCTTTATCCCGCTCTTGATTATCAGCCTCCTGCTCGCCGTATTGATCAGCCAGCTACGGAGCAACCGAGCGAAGAAATTTTTACAGATCTCATACTATGCACCAGCGGTGCTCTCCAGCGTTGTCGCAGCGACGATCTGGATGATTATCTTTGACCCCCGTGGACTGGGAAACCAATGGATGAACGCCCTGCTGAGAACCAGTGGGAAAGACTACCAGTGGTTAGTTGACCCAGTGATGGAGCAGGTCTCCACGATGGTGATCTACTTCTGGAAGTATATCGGCTACTTTGTCATCCTCTTTATCACCGGCCTTGCCTCAATCCCACCGGGGATCTACGAGGCGGCTACGATCGATGGGGCGAACAAGAACCAGGTCTTCTGGCGGATCACCTTACCGCTGCTCAAGCCGACGGTGGTCCTCGTCTCGGTGATGGCGATGTTGCAGTGTCTGAAGACCTTCTCCACCCAGTATATGCTCTACACCAGTGGCGCTCCCCGAGCTCCGATCAATGTGATCACCTTTAATATTTATAAGACCGGAGTACATGAAGGGTACCTCAGTCGCGCCAGTGCGATGAGCGTGGTGCTCTTCATCATCATGATGCTTCTGACCCTCTTGCAGTTGAAGACTACCAAGAGTGATGAAGTGGACTACTGAGGAGGATGCAGATGCGAATTGAACCAAAAGCCATTGTAAGCCGCACAGTCATGTATCTGATCCTTGCAATCATGCTCTTTTTCACCTTGATTCCGATCCTCTTTATGGTCAGCAGCTCGATGATGAGCAGCCGCCAGATCCTCAGGATGCCGTTCTCTTGGATCCCAGAGACCTTCCAGTGGTCCAACTTTGGCCGAGCGATCAAGGGAATCGATAACGACTACGTCTTCTTACGCAATATTATGAACTCGCTGATCGTCGCCTCCTCGGTAGCGATTACGACGGTGCTGTTGGCGAGCCTCACCGGCTATGGGCTGGCGAAGTTCCGCTTCCGCGGTAAGAACGCAGTCTTTATGATGATCATGGGTACGATGATGATCCCCTTTGAGACGATTATGATTCCCCTCTATATGGTGGTGGTGATGCTTCGGATCCAGAACACCTATGTGGGGCTGATTTTACCCTTCCTCGTCAGTGCCTTTGGGATCTTCCAGATGCGCCAGTACTTGACGACCTTCCCCACCGAGTTCATCGATGCAGCACGCGTCGATGGGATGGGGGAGTTTGGGATCTACGCGAAGATCGTGCTGCCGAACTGTACCCCGGTAATCGCCACCCTCTCGATCCTCAGCTTCCGCTCCCAGTATGACAACCTGCTTTGGCCGCTCTTGGTCAGCCAGAGTGCGAAGATGAAGACGATTCCTCAGTACATCTCCTCCTTTGCTGAGGAGAAGGCGACCGATGAGGGGGGCATGATGGCAGCAGCACTTTTGGCCAGCCTGCCGATGTTCATCCTCTTTATGAGTTTGACGCGCTACTTCATCGGTGGCTCTGCCGTCTACGATTCCAGAAAGGGTTAGGATGTACGATACACTACTGCTCGATCTTACCCCGGAGCATCCGCTATCCAAACAACTTCCTGAAGGGATCACCTTTCAAGGCTTCGATGGCCCTTGGGTAGCAAGGCGCACCCTCCTGATCAGCGAGTGCGATGCAACGCTTAGCGAAGCAGCGCTGCGTGGGATGGGTTGCATCGCGGTGACCGAAGAGCTTGCTGCAGAGGCGGTGCAATCCCAGCTTAGTAGCTACGACGACGATCCATCTGAGGCCTCGCTCTTCCTCTTTGACCTCGGTGGGGTAGTGGTCAAGAACTTTACGATGCGCACTTCTTTGGTCGAGCGCTTTGGCTTTGATCGCCACGAGTTTTCCTTAGACTACGAGCACTATGTCTTTCCGTTGATGGAGGGCTTTCTCTCTAGCGAGCAGTACTGGGCTCGTCTTGTTGAGCACTTTGATCTGCCTGCATTTGCCGATGATCCCTTCGCCACCGCCTTTACCCCAACCTTCAACGAAGAGATGGTGGGTGTTATCACAGCCTTACGAGCCCAGGGTAAGCGGGTAGTCTGTGCCTCCAATACCTTTGACAGCCACTGGCAGATCCTCAAGGCTATGGGGGTGCTTGCCCTCTTCGATTACCCCTATGCGAGCCACCTGCTGCAGGTGGCGAAACCCAAGCGGCGTTTCTTTGAGCTGATCTTAGAGCAGGAAGGCGCTGCGGAACGTGAAGTCTACTTCATCGACGATAGCGAAGAGAACGTAGCCGCTGCACGGGCTTTGGGCATCAAGAGCATGCTCTATGCGGATACCAAGAGCGTTGGAGCGAGCGATCGCTTAGCTTCCGCCTTCTCCTTTCTCTGAGGGTGCGATCCCCTGCTCGTCGCGGAACTGTGTCGGGGTCTTTCCTGTGAAACGTTTGAAGATCTTGGCGAAGTAGCCGGGGGTAGGAAACCCACAGGAGAGCGCGATATCTGCGATCGTCCGCTTTGGGTCGCTCATCAACGTCACACTCTTGTTGACCCGCCAGGCGTTGAGGTACTGCAGGAAGTTCAAGCCGGTGACCTCTTTGAAGAGCCGCGAGAGGTGGCTCTCAGAGAGTTCGAGGTAAGCTGCTGCCTCCTGTAAGCCAACCGGCGATGCATAGTTTGCACTGATATAGCCGATGGTGGCGTCGATGACATGGTTGCCCATATTCTTTGGCAGAGGAATCAGCTCGCCATGGCTCGCTGCTTTCTTGCGCAGCGTCTCCATATCGCTCTCCTCCTCCTTGATCTTATCGATGACCATCATCAAGGTCTGAGAGAGCTCCTCATCATCGACAGGCTTGAGCAGATAGTCGAAGACCCTGAGGCGGATCGCCTGCTTCATATAGGAAAAATCGGTGTGCCCGCTGAGGATGATAGCGTGGTTCACCGGACAGTTTTCCAGCATCTCCAGCCCACTTTGGCCGGGAAGACGGATGTCGGTGATGACGATATCCGGCTCGAGCGCCTTGATCAGCGCCTCTCCTTCCAGTCCATCTGCGGCAGTGCCGATGAGCTCTAAGCCGAGGGAATCCCACGGTACCGACGCGACAATCTCTTGGCGTACGATCTGTTCATCTTCGACAAAGACTACGGAATATTTCATGCACTGCTCCTCTGTTTTGGATCGATAGGGAAGGAGATTTTCACTACCGTCCCGACTCCTACGGTGCTATCAAGGGAAAAGGAGAGGTCACTACCGTAGGTGAGGTACAATCTCCTATATACATTATATACTCCGACGTGACCGGAGTTGGCAAGCTCATCGAGGTCATCGGGGAGAGTTCCTGCTGGAAATCCTACCCCATTATCGGCGACGGTGATGTGTACCCGTCCGTCTTCACTTGCCACTCGGACGCTGATATGCCAGGCGCCGAGCTTCGGCTCGAGGCCGTGGATGATGGCGTTCTCCACCAACGGCTGGATGATCAGCTTGGGGGTCTGCACCTCCGCAATGCGTGGATCGAGGTAGAGCTCGGCAACGAGCTTCTCCCCGAAGCGAAGCTTCTGAATTGTCAGGTAGCTGTCGATCAACGCCATCGATTCGGCGAGGGTAGACTCGCTCTGATGGTTGTCAATCGTCGAGCGCAGCAGCTTGCCGAGTTTGACACTGATCGTATAGATCTCCTCCTGATCGTTGAGCCGGGCGAGCGCCTTGATGGTGTTGAGGGTGTTGAAGAGGAAGTGGGGGTTCATCTGGCTCTCGAGGGCCTTGCGCTCGGCATCGCTGAGTTTGCGCTGCTCCTCGCGGGTCTGCTCCAAGAGCTCCTCGATCTGCACGACCATGGTATTGAACGAGTCCTCGAGCTGGGCGAACTCTCGGATACTGGAGTCGATGTGGTGGGATGCGAACTGCCCAGCCTCGACGGTGCTCATCCGCGTAGCTAGGCTCTTGATCGGCCGGGAGATCGAGCGGCTGAAGATCAACGAGAGACCGGTTGCTACCAGCATGCCCACCCCCATCATCGCAGCGAAGATCAAAAGAATCTGGTTAATCGACTCACGCACCGGCTCCCCGCTGATCGTACCAGCGAGGGCGAGGGTGGTACCGGAGACAGGGTTGATCCCCACCAGGTTCGCTCCGCTGGTGAAGGAGCGATGTGTATAATCGCCCTGCAGGCCCAAAAGTGGCGGGAATCTGTCAAAGGTACCAAAGCGCTCAGGGTTGAGCAAACTGGTGGCGTAGAAGGAGGTCGTATCGAAGAGCAGGACATCGGTGAGGATCCCCTCGGTGTTAATCTGCGAACTGAGTGCCTCAGCATAGATATCGATAATCAGGTACCCGAGGTTGGTATACTCCTCATCGTAGATCCTCCTGAGGATCGAGGCGATCACCTGCCGACCGTTGTCCGCCCGGCGGTGGCTGCGGATCGAGATGATCGAGGCGGTAGGGGAGAGGTCGGCGTGCTGGACAATGACGGAGTTCATATCCCACTCATTGCCGTGATAGCGCAGGTCATAGACGTCGGGGAAGGTGTGGGTGGAGAGACGGATTTTCCCACTGTTGCTCACCACATTTGCACTGGCGAGGTAGGTGTCCCCCTTCATCACATCGAAGAGCAGCTGGTAGAGGCGTCGGCTGGTCTGGGTCTCCGGCTCAAGAAAGTCCTCGGCGACGATGGAGACGATCTCTGGATGGGTGGAGAGCAGGTACGCCTTGTGTCGATAGGATTCAAGCACCTGGGCGACCTTCTCGGACTCCAGCGTGATCACTTCCTTCACTTGTTCGGCGATATAGCGGTTTTGGCGGGTATTGCCGAAGGCCAGATAGTACGCACCGAAGAGGAGCAAAGGGATGGAGAGGACGATGAAGAAGTAGAGGAAGAGTCTGCCAAAGAGGGTCCGCCTGCGGCGGGTGTTGTTCTGTTGCTCCATGGAAAAATTGTACTCTGAAAGTCAGATACAGACAAGAATCATCTCTGATTTGATAGAATTGTGCATAAAAATACAGGATTTTGCATAAAAGGGTTGACAGAGAGCTGCAAAGAGGGCTAAAAACAGAAAAACGGTAGTACCGAAAGGAAGGAGCGAGGCGTGAGAATCTCTACACACCAGTATGATACACCCAAACAAGCAGCCTCTGTAGCTAACAGCGCTACACAGAACTCCGTCCTGCTCTTTTCACTTATTATTCTTCTAATTATTATTCTCTGACCACGGCTGTAGAAGATATATTCTACATGGACCGTGGTATAAGCCCCCGATAACCGGGGAGCTTTTGTTTTATATAGTGGAGGTGGACAGACGATGAAAAGTACAAAGAAACGATACACGCTCGCCCTCTTGGTGAACAACCATCCTGGGGTATTGATGCGGGTCGTCGCGCTCTTTAGCCGACGCGGGTACAATATCGATAGCCTCTCGGTCGGGGAGACCGAGAACGAGGCGATCAGCCGTATCACCATCGTGGTCACCGGCGACCGGGCGATCGTGGAGCAGATCAAAAAGCAGGTCGAAAAGCTCTACGATGTTCTGCAGGTCTATGAGATGACCCGCCATCAGAGCCTGCAGCGGGAGCTGGTGATGCTCAAGGTCACCACCACCGATGAGAACCGTTCGCAGGTTATCGAGCTCGCTCAGATCTTCAAAGCGCGTATCAGCGATGTGACCGCTTCGACGATCACCTTGGAGCTCACCGGCAGCCTCGACAAGATTCAGTCGTTCTTGAACCTCATGGACCCCTTTGGGGTCGTTGAGTTGGCACGCACCGGCATCACCGCCTTGGAGCGGGGAGCGAGGCCGTTGAGTGCCATCACCTATACCGAAGCAGATTTTTGAGCCAATGGGCTATAGCAAGGAGCAAATAATGAGTGAGATGTATTACGATGCACACGCAGATCTAGGGAGATTGGAAGGCAAACGCGTTGCCATCATCGGCTACGGCAGCCAAGGGCACGCCCATGCGCTGAACCTCCACGAGAGTGGGGTCGATGTCGTCGTAGGCCTGTACGAAGGATCGAAGAGCTGGGCAGTAGCGGAGGAGGAGGGCCTACAGGTCGCCACCGTCGAGGAGGCAACAGCGAGCGGCGATGTGGTCATGCTGCTCTTGCCCGATGAGAAGCAGGCAGCGGTCTATACAGCGAGCGTAGAGCCGAACCTCAAGAGCGGCGCCTACCTCGCCTTTGCCCACGGCTTTAATATCCACTACGGACAGATCGTCCCCGCCGATGATGTCAACGTCATGATGATCGCCCCCAAGGGC
>DASRNL010000140.1:0-2752 GCA_035647415.1 Sphaerochaeta sp.
AGATAACCCTTCAGGTGGCAGCAGGGGAGGTCCACGCTATCCTCGGTGATAGCGGAGCGGGAAAATCCACCCTCCTTTCGATCCTCGCAGGCTTGCTACCGCTGGATAGCGGCACCATTAGCATCGCTGGAAAGCCCGTGCAAATCTCCTCACCTCGCAGCGCTATTACCCACGGTATTGGCATCGTCCACCAACAGCCTCACCTCGTACCTCACTTCACCGTCGCCCAGCAGCTGATGCTCGGCAATGAAAGCGGGCCGCTGCCCTCTCGCAAAGAGGCGAGCGCACAGACAGAACGGCTCGCCAAGCGCTACGGCTTTTCGCTCACCCCTGAGATGGAGGTGGGCACCCTCTCGCATATCCACCAACAGCGGGTCGCGATCTTGCAGTTGCTCTATCGAGACACGCAGATCCTCCTCTTTGATAATCCCACAGCAGGGCTCACCCCCGATGAGCGCGCTGAGCTCTTTGCACACTTTCGCCTGCTTGCCAAAGAGGGCAGGACGTGTGTCTTTACCTCCCGTAGTCCAGGGGAAGTCGCTGAGGTCGCTGATACAGCGACTGTGTTAAGGGCGGGCAAGCTGGTAGAGCGAATCGCTGTCGATACCAAGAGTGCCCCCTTGCTCACCACGTTGATGGGGCGAACAGTCGAAGAGGAGACCCGGGTGCGAAAAGCAGTACCGAGTGGACAAGTCCTCTTGGAAGTCCGCGATCTACGGGTACGCACCGGTTCGACCTTAGCGATCAATGAGGTGACCTTGACGGTCCGCTCCGGCGAAATCCTCGCACTTGCTGGGGCAGAGGGGCATGGACAGATCGCTCTTACCGAGGCGATCGTAGGCCTGAGACCGATTGAAAGCGGTACGATTATTATCGATGGAAACGATATCTCCTACGCGACGACCAAGCGCCGCAGCGAGCTCGGCTTAGGCTTCTTGCCGGCAGACCGTGCGGCTCAGGCGCTGATGCCCAATCGTTCGATCGCCGATAACTTAGCATTGAAGGCGTATAGACGTCCTCCCAACAGCAGACGCGGGCTGCTCAACCGTAGTGCGATGCATCAGTACGCTCAAAAGGTCGCCGATGAGTATGGCTTCTTTGAGGTGATCGATCTGAATGCCCGAGCGAAGGCTCTGCTACCTGCTGAGCAGGTGCAGGTGATCCTCGCTCGTGAGATGCACCAGAGCAAACTGCTCATCGCAGTGGAGCCGGTCCAAGGGGTCGACAATAAAACAGCCCTGCTGATTCGCAAGCATCTGATGGAGTATCGGGACCGCGGCAACGCGGTGCTCTTGGTAACCGCCCAGCTGGAGGAGTGGCTCCACCTTGCTGACCGTATCGCTGTGCTCCATACTGGCGAGCTGGTCAACATCGTCGAGGCGAGTGAGAGCAACCGCGATCGCATCGAGCGTATGATGCGTGGAATCAGAGGGAGGAGCGAGGGATGAGGCAACAACGACGTCGACGGATCCGTCGGGCAGTGGTACCCTTTGTATTATCGGTGGGAGCGGCGTTGATCTTGATCGCAATCGAGGGCAAGAACCCCATTACCACCTTCGCCTCTCTCTTGATCGGGGGGGTGCGGAGCCTCTATAGCTTGGGTGGGACATTGGGAATTCTCGCAACTCTGCTCTTGGCATCGCTCTCGGTGGCGTTCGCCTACCGAGGCGGCCTCTACAACCTCGGAGCCAGCGGGCAGATGCTCATCTCGGGCTTTGTCGCAGTGCTCTTGCTCAACGTGCTGCCTCTACCACAGGTGGTACTGCTACCGCTGGTCTTGATCGCTGGCATGACGGTTGGGGCGATCTGGGCAGTGATTCCTGGACTCTTACGTGCCCTCTTTAAGGTTCATGAAGCGTTGAGCACCACCTTGATGAACTTCATCGCCTTCTGGGCAGTTCAACTGATGCCTTCCGATAGTCTCTTATTGCTCGTCCCCTTCTCCCGCTCATTGCGCCTTCCGTTTATGACGGGTATTCCACTGCACTATGGGGTGCTTGTTGCTGCGCTCATGGCAGTTGGAGTACATCTGCTTTTGGAGAAGAGTGTCCTCGGCTTTGAGGTCAAAGCAGCGGGGGCAAACAGGCGCTGTGCCGCCTATGCGGGGATTACCCGCACCGGGAGCACCCTAGTCACCTTCGCTATCGCAGGAGCGCTCGCTGGGCTCGCCGGGGTGAGCTTCTACGGAGGGGAGCTCTTAGCATTGGAGCTTGGAGTGCTGCCAAGCGGTGGCATCGATGCCATCGCCATCGCACTGATCGGCTCTGCTCGGCCTTTGGGCTGTGTAGTAGGGTCGCTCTACGTCGCTCTGCTGCGCTCCGGAGCCCCCTATATGGAGGCAGTCAGCGGGCTGCCGACTGCTCTGGTGGATGTCATCGTCGCCTTGATGGTCTACGGCAGTGGAATCAGCATGCTCATGCTGCACTTCTCTCGCCGTAACCGCAACGAGGTAAAAGAGGAGGGGACCGATGTGGGAGTTAATTAGTGCTGCTTTCCCCTTGGTCTTGATCGCCATCAGTCCGCTGCTTGTGGCGACCGTAGGCGGGCGCTTCAGCGTCGAAAGCGATGTTTCGCCCCTCGCCTTAGAGGGGTTTATGATCAACGGCTCCTTCTTCGCTGCTTTGAGCATCAGTTTGCTCGAACGGACCGCCCTTCCTCCCAGTGCAATCTTGCTCTTTGGCCTGCTCTTCAGTCTCCTCGGTGGGGCGTTGATCAGCTTCTTGCATGCATACCCGTCGATCAGCTGTAAGGC
>DASRNL010000141.1:0-2660 GCA_035647415.1 Sphaerochaeta sp.
ACCAAGGAGATGATATCCGCCTTGCTCAAGGAGGAGGCATCATCGCTTCCGTAGATCACCTCAAAGTAGGAGGCCAGGCCAAAGTGCTCGAGCATCAAGCGCGCAAGCGGCTGATACTTGAGGGTCGCTACCCCCATCCGATACCCTCGCTGCTGCAGGGTATCGAGGGTCTCTTTGATTCCGGAATACGGGGTCGCCTGATAGCGACCGCTAAGGTCGTACTCTTTGCGGTAGATTTCAATCGCCTCATCGATGAGAGAGGGGTCTAAGTCGTAGACATCGACAAAGCACTGGTAGATCGGCGGGCCGATGAACTTGGAAAGCTGTGCTTCATCGACCACCGGCTCCATACCGAGCTGCTCGATGGTGCGGTTCGCTGTGGCGTAGATGCCACTGGAGGTGTCGAGCAAGGTCCCATCCAAATCAAAGATAACAGTTGAAAAACTCATGCTTGCACCATAGAAGAAATTTCCTGGTGCAACAAGCCATTGCTTGCCAACAGATCGCACCGCTGGTCGGTGAGTGGGCGCTCCGGATGGGCAGCGGTTACCTCTCCCCCAGCCTCGCGGACGATCGCCATGCCAGCGGCGAGGTCGTAGTAGCCGAGCCACATCTCATAGAAGGCGTCGATCCTTCCGCACGCTATATAGCTCATCTCCAAAGCACAGGAGCCGTAGGAGCGAAAATCACTGGTCCCCAGCGCCAAGCGTCGAGAGATCAACGCATACTCCTCGTAGAACTCGTGGTGACGGTGGGGAGGGACGGTAGCGATCAAACACCGCCGTGCTTCTTTGGTCTGTGAGACGGAGATCCGCTGGTCATTTAAGAAGGCACCATGGCCACGAGCAGCCCAGAAAAGCTCATCCTGGCGCACATTGTAGACAACGCCGATCAGTGGATTAAAGGGCTCTTCCTCCCAGGCGATGCTCACCGTATAGCCGGGGATCGAGCGGGCGAAGTTCATCGTCCCATCGATCGGGTCGATAATCCATCGCCCCTTGCTCGTATCGCCGATAACCCCTCGCTCTTCGGCAAAGATTGCATCGTCAGGCAGGTGCCTGGCGATAGTCTCAATAATAACCGCCTCACTGGCGGTGTCTGCGTCGGTAAGATAATCATTGGTCGCTTTTTCAACTACTGTGAATGCTGCTGCTTTGTCTGAAGCAAGCAGATACGCCCCTGCTTTGCGCGCTGCAAGCAAGGCAACATCCAGCCTTCGCTCTATCATCGGTACTACTCCTGCTCTCGTTGTTTGCGCTCTAAAAAGCGCTGGGAGAGGTTCATTACATATTTCCATTCGGACTGGGTAAAGGAGGAGGGGTGTAAGGTCACTTCGCTCACCTCGCTGAGGTGACCGATGCGGTCATACTCCAGCTGCACCATCGTCCACTCTTCTTTCTCCTGTAGGTACATCATCGCTCCGACGCTGCTCTTTCGATCCCACTCGCTCATCGCATCGCCCTTGCCCGAGATGATGACGATCGTCAGATCGAGGCCGGGAACGCTGAACATCTTATCCCGACGGTCCAGCGCTTGGGCACTGCGCGCCTCTTCGATCAAGGCACCAGTTTCTGCGAGGATCCCCTCCTCCCCCTCTTCGGCGAAGGTACGGAAACGGCTCTCCTTTGGTAGGCCCATATGGGTTACGATCCGATAGATCGAATCAGGAAGCAGCTGGCTAAAGACCGGCGGCGGTGCCCCCTCTCCAAGGAGGTGTAACAGTTCATCGGCATCATCCTCATCGATGGCAGCACCATAGTAGGTGACATCCCCATCTGGGTCGCCTGCCTCCATCTCTTCGTCGGCGAGGCTGAACTCTACCTGCTCTGCCTCCCACTCCTCGCTGATGACGTGCGGATCGATGATCTCATACGCCTCGCTCTCATACTCATCGGTGTCATCTTCACGCCTACGATCAGGATTGAAAAGATCGCTGTACTCCTGATCAAAGAGCGAGGGTTGTACCGCAGCGCTGACCAGCTCCTCGGCCTCTTCGCGCTCCTCAGCTTCCTCGATAGCACAGGTCTCCTTCTCAAAGAAGGTGGTGAAGTAGGAGGAGCCGCTTCCTGGGGCGCTCTCCAGCTCCCCCTCTGTGTCGGCGAGCTCCGCCTGGGCCATCAGCGCTTCAGCGAGCTCATCCTCGAGGGGGTTCAGGTGCAGGCCTAAGCCCACTGCATCCTTGATATCGGCAATCCCCTCCCAGGAGACTCCGATGGTAGCCAGCTGGCCAAAGGAGAGGCTCAGCATCCTGTCGACGCCCTCAATGCGGTACCGGGTACGATCTCTCGAATCGACAATGATCGCCGCATCGGCGACCTCTTCAGCGAGCCTGCGCTTGGCCACTGCCGTACGTAAAATCTCCAACAGAGCATCGCTTTCAGTAAAGGGGTTGGAGATCATCAAAAGCTCTGCGTAGGGAATTTGGATCAACAGACGATCGTCTTCACGCTCAAAGAGTGCATCGACACTGCTCTCACCCAAGGGGACATCCCGCTGCCAATCCATCGTGCCGAAGATCGCCGTGAAGAAGGTGATCGGCATCAAACGGCACTTCGTCTCTTCGATGGCAAGCCACCGAGTAGCATATTCGGGGCCTTTGCGCATGACAGCGCTACGGATTATCGCATACCCATCGCGCAGCAGCCGATGGGCATCAAAGG
>DASRNL010000142.1:0-8580 GCA_035647415.1 Sphaerochaeta sp.
AGATCCACTTTATCGGGCACCTGCAATCCAACAAAGCACGCAAGGCAGTCGAGCTCTTTGATAGAATCGACAGCGTCGACTCGGTTCGCTTAGCGAAGCGGATCGACCGCCTCGTCACTGACCCCTATCCAATCCTCTTGGAGGTAAACACCAGCGGAGACAGTGCCAAGCACGGCTTTGCATCCGAAGGGGCGCTCTTTTCTGCCCTCGATGAGATAATGCACTTAGAGTATTTGCGTATTGAGGGCTTGATGACCCTCGGTCCTCTTGGCGGCAGCGAAGCGGAGAACCGCGCTGCCTTCGCTCAACTCAGAGAGATTGCCCAGCGGGCAAAGACGCGCTTTGATCTGCCTCACTGCAATGAGCTGAGTATGGGGATGAGTGGAGATTTTCGTGAGGCGATCGCAGAGGGGTCTACCTGTGTACGCATCGGGACGGCTCTGTTTGGAAGGAGGGAAGGATGAACCGTGTGCTAGCTGTAATGCTTTTGGTGGTACTCATAACACCGACTCTCTTTGCTGCTACCGCCCTGCCGGAGTATACCCCCTACGAAAAGGATGAGTTTCCCTTGTGGACCTATAAGCTCCACCGGGGAGAGCGGATCTTCTTCGGTTCGATGCTGATCACCATACCGGTGACGATTCTCGCGCTCAACCTCGCAGAGAGGGGGGGGCTCATCAGCGCCCCAAGCACCGAGCTTGGAGCGCTTGCACGCTACGGCGGTGTTGCAGCCGGTCTTTCCCTTGGGGTAGCCCTCGCAGACTTCATCATCGGTGAGGTACAGAGCAGGTGAGCGAGCAACCCCTTTACACCATCGAGGTCACTGTTGGCAGCTTGAGTGAGCCGATGCGCTTGGACCGATACGTAGCAGAGCATCACAGCGGGGTGCCGCGCTCTGTCTTCAGCTATCCGGAGACTGAGATCACTTGCAACGGCAAGGTGACAAAGAAGAGCCTCAAGGTGAGCAGCGGAGATCGGCTAGTTATCAGCTACCGCAGCCGTGAACCGCTGCCACTTGTTGGCCAAAAAATCCCCCTGGAGATCCTCTACGAGGATACCGAAGTTTTGATCGTCGACAAGAGAGCGGGGATGGTGGTGCACCCGGGGGTAGGGAACTGGTCTGACACTCTCGTCAATGCCCTGTTAGGTCGCTATGGGATGGAGTTCGCCTCCCGCTTTGAACAAAGCGATCGTCCCGGAATAGTTCACCGCCTCGATAAGGAGACCAGCGGTGTCCTTGCGGTGGCAAAGCAACAAACAGCTGCAGAGAGCCTCAGTGCCCAGTTTAAAGCGCGCAGTGTCGAGCGGATCTACATCGCTGCAGTGCAAGGGGAAGTCTCTCGGCCAGAAGGCTCGATCACGACCCACCTGAAGCGCCATCCAAAAGATCGCACGCTGGTCACTGTCTGCTCCCCTGAAGAAGGGCGTGATGCTCGAACCGACTATCAGGTAGTCGGTAGAGGCCAGGGGTGGACGCTTTTACGGATTGCTCTTTTTACTGGCAGAACCCATCAGATACGGGTGCACCTACGTTCGATCGGCCACCCGGTCCTCGGCGATAGTATCTATGGAAAAAAAGCCTCCTATCCGATGCTGCTCCACGCCCTGCGTTTGGGGTTCGACCATCCGAAAAGTGGTCAGCGAATAACAGCAGTAGCAAAGCTACCTGAGCGCTTTATTCAGCTGCTTGCTCGGCGTAGCAGCTTCTGAATGCAGGGTTGAAGGGAGAGCATAATACCCCAGGGCATCAAACACCCTTCTGTTGTCAAGGAGCCTCTTTCCGTTTAGAGTAAGGAGGTAGGAACCATATGAGCGAATTAACTGGACAAGTGACACGGGGAATCAACAATATCTTTACCGTACTCCACGAAGGTGAGAGCTACCAATGCCGTATCTGGGGCAAGCAGCTGAAGACGGTGCAGGGGGAGTATAACGCCCTTGCTGTCGGGGATTGGGTCTCCTTTACCATCACCGGAACGGGGGAGGGGATGATCAAAGGGCGCCTTGATCGGCGCAACGCTTTCGTCCGCTGGCACGCCCGAGGAGGTGCGAACCAGACGGTGGTGGCGAATATGGATCTCATCATCTGCGTCAGCAGCGCAGCGAGTCCCCCCTTCCGCCCCCGGTTCATCGATCGGGTGATCGCCTGTTCGCAGAACGTAGAGGTGATGGTTGTGCTGAACAAGAGCGACTTGTCCTTCAGTGAGTTTGAAGAGCAACGTTTTAAGCTCTATGAGGAGCTCGGCTACCAGATCCTTAGCGTCAGTGCGATCACCGGAGAGAACCTCGATGCCCTCCATCAGGTGCTCGTTGGCAAGACTGTAGCCTTCGTCGGCCAAAGCGGAGTAGGCAAGTCCACCTTGATCAACGCGCTCTTGGATAGCGATCAGCGGACCAGAGAGATCTGTGCCAAGTACGATCGTGGCAAGCATACTACCAATCACTCCCTTTTGCTCGCCGGGCCGGACTATCGCCTTGTCGATACCCCTGGGGTGCGCGAGATTATGGTCCCCTATACTGAGAAGACCGCTCTCTTTGCTGCCTTCCCAGAGTTTGCCTCCTATGCACCAGCGTGTGCATTTGATCCCTGCTTCCATGATGAAGAGCCCGATTGTCGGGTCCAAGAAGCGGTGGAGGAGGGGGCGATCAACAGCGACCGCTATGAGAGCTACCTGCGGATGCTCTACTCCCTCGAGGAGAAGGAGCCGAGCTATTACGGCAGCAGCGAGAGCAGCGAGAGCTGGCGAAAGCGAAGGATGGATAATGAATACAAAGAGTATTGAGGTCCTTGGCTTTGAGAGCGTGCGTCGCTCGATGATCAGCCACGCACGCTCAGCTGAGGGGATTCGCAGGCTCAAGACGCTGCCCTTTCTCTTTGATCGTGAGCTCTTACAACTGCGGCAAAGCACCATCGCCGAGCTGGTAGAACTGCTCGCTCTCAACAGTGAAACCCCCATCCATGCCTTTCCCAGAATCGATATCCTGCTAGAAGAGATCGAAGATCCCACCTATAGCGTCGAAGGACCACTGCTCGTTGACCTAGCTACGTATATCGAGTCGGCTATCCAGCTCTACCGATTCCTCGCTACCCCAAATGCCGAAGGGGAGGGCTTTGCTCTGGCACAGGCGCTTGTACCTGAGCCAATCTCCGATGAACTTATCACCCTAGGGGAGGAGATCCGCAGGACCTTGGACGAAAGTGGGGCGGTCCATGAGAGCCACCCGGCCCTCGTTGCCCTCTATCGCACGATCGATGCACACCGAAAAAAGCGCGGGCAATACTGTCGCTCCTTCATCGCTGATCACAGCGATATCGTGCAGGCTGACCAGGAGGCCCTGCGTGATGGGAGGCTGGTCATCCCGATCAAACGGGAGGATCGGGCGAGCGTCAAAGGGTTCGTCAGCGGTCATTCGGGCAGTGGACAGACCCTCTTTGTCGAGCCTTTCGCCCTCGTTGAACTGAACAACGCCGTGGTGATGGCGCAGAATCAGATCCAAGTCGAGATCGCAAAGATCCTCAGCGCCTTAGGTGCTGCTGTGCGAAAGACCCTTGCTACAATCCTTGTATTGCAGAATCAGGTAGCCGAAGGGACTGCACTGTTGGCGATCGCTTCATGGATTAAACAGATGGGTGCCACATCGACTAACTTGAGCGTCGAACACCTGGTACTGAAGCGGGCACGTCACCCCCTCCTCGGAGAGAAGGCGATCCCAATCAGCCTCTCCTTGGATCCTAAGGTCTCTGCGGTGGTCTTCAGCGGTCCGAACGCCGGGGGAAAGACTGTTACGATCAAGACAGTCGGCCTCTTTGGCCTCTTGAATCAGTACTGCGGACACGTGCCTGCCGAAGCAGGCAGCTCCCTGCCGCTCTTTGATGCGATTCTCTGTGATATCGGAGATGAACAGTCCATCGATGATGCGCTCTCCACCTTCAGCGGACATATGCACCAGATTGCCAAGATCCTAGGTGAAGCGACCCCCGCTTCACTGATCCTCCTCGATGAGCTGGGCAGCGGAACCGACCCCGTGGAAGGGTCGGCGCTCGCCCAATCGATCCTCGAGTACATCCACAGCAGAGCACGCTTGACCTTGGTCACCAGTCACCACACCCACCTCAAACAGTTCGCCTACGCCAAAGAGGAGATTATCAACGCCTCGATGACCTTCGATACCCGCTCCTTGGAACCGACCTTTGAGGTTATTGTAGGGGTACCTGGCGAGAGCCATGGTTTGGATATGGCAAGACAGATGGGTTTACCCAGCGAGGTGATCACCAACACCGAAGGGTTATTAGGTGGCGAGCATATGCACCTCTCTTCCCTCATCGCTTCCTTGGAGGAGCAACGAGCGCTTTTACAGCAAGAGGAGCGGGCACAACAGCGGCGTAAACAGCTCCTACAGGAGGAGGTACGCAAGGTACACCTGCGCGAACTCAGGCTCAAACAAGCCCAAGCGCAGCTGAAGGGCGAGCAGCTGAGCAGTCTCAAGCGCTTTACCGATACCAAACGCAAGGAGCTGGAGAGCTTAGTCGCTACTCTGAGGCGCTCCAAGGTAGCTGACACCGATAAGCCGATTGTCCCCGGCGCGATGCAGGAGTTAGAAGAACGGATAGCAGAGGAGGAGGCAGCACTCTCGACACTGAACGAAGAGATTGCAGCCGCCCTTCCCAAGCCTACAATCCACATCTACAGAGTAGGGGAGAGTGTCTACTGTGGTACCGCCAAGCGGGAAGGCAAAATCCTTGAGGTGCTCAAAGGCGATCAATATCTGGTAGCGATCGATGCGATGCGGATGGTCCTTCACGCTAAAGACCTGCACCCATCCCGTACCCAAAGGACCGAGCCTTCAATCCACTTTGATACATCGGGATCTCGACCGAGCTCCACCTTGGACGTGCGAGGGCTCACCCTAGCTGAGGCGTTGGAGCGGGTGACACTCCACCTCGAAGGGGCTCTAGTCCACGGGATGGATCAGTTTGCAGTCATCCACGGCTTCGGCGATGGAATTCTCAGCAGAGGTATCGCCGACTACCTGAAAACGCAACGCAATGTGAAGGACTTTCGCTTTGCCCTGCCCGAAGATGGGGGGATGGGTAAGACCTATATTATCCTGTAACCCCGCTGGTGGGTGCAGTGTTTCTCAAGGTGATACGCACATAACAATCTTATAGTAAAGTAGTTAGTGCTTTTCTGTCTCGCACTCCCTTCGATGGAAGGGTACAGAACTTCTGCTGGCAGGTGATACATACACCCTGGTGCCACAACGTTGTTTTGTTTGAATACTTTTCCTTGACAGGGTTGAAAAGGAAACGTATTCTTCTGATGTACACACCAGTGTACATTGGGATGATAATGCAGAAACCGAAGAAAAAACTCAAGACAATAACTCGAAAAGATATCGCTCGTGCTGCAGGGGTAAGCGAGACGGTGGTAAGCTATGTGACCAATGGGAATCGATATGTAAAAGCGGAGAAACGCCAGCGTGTCTTGCAGGCGATTGAAGAACTCAACTACCGACCCAATACGATGGCTCGGGCGCTGAAGGGTAAAAACTCACACCATATTCTCTTCATCGCCGATGATATCACCGGCGAGTACTTCGGCAAGCTTATCAGTGAAATCGACCAGCTCCTCTATCCTCAGGATTACTTCATCTCCCTCTGTGCAGATCGAGCGGATGAGGATTTTGTCAATCGTATTTACTCACATTTTTTCGATGGCATCATCATCGGTTCGGCAACCTTTCCAATCAGCAGCATCCAACGTCTCATCGATGCGAAGGTGCCGGTGGTCCTCTTAGAGATCCGTGACTATAGCGCGATCCAAGGAGTGCATGCGCTGGTGAACACCGGCCTCTATGCAGGAGCACAGACAGCGGTATCAACCCTCTATGAGCGAGGCAGGAGGAAGCTACTTCTCGTAGACCGCTACAATCCCGATGGTAACTTCAGCGGTGATGATGATTGGCGACTGAAGGGGTTTTTAGCGGCATGTGCCGAGAAGGGGATTGTGGGAACCACCCTCAGTGGGTGTGCGCATGAGGATGAGCTCATCGATCAGCTGGTGTGTCTTTTGGCAGAAAAAGGGGAGGTGGATGGCATCGTTGGACGTACTGATCAGGTGGCACTCTTGGCTCTGGAAGCTGCAAAGCGCGCAGGACGCACTGTCCCTACCGATCTCTCGGTAATTGGGTTTGACAACTCACGCCTTGCACGCTTTTCGACCCCCAAGCTCTCTTCAATCGCTGTTTCACAAGAGATTACCGCTTCTGCGATTGTCAAACTATTGATGCAGCTCATCGAGGCAAAGACCTCATTGCCAGCTCGCATTGAGCAATATTTGGATATGGAGTTGATCATGCGCGAGAGCGTGTGAGCAAGCATTGAAATGTAGGAGAAAACTATGCCTAAACAGATAGTGTTTATTATGACTGATACCACCCGCAAGGATATGGTCGGATGCTACGGAGATCCTCGGATGAAAACCCCGAACATCGACAGCCTTGCCAGCGATGGCATCCGCTATGAGCGGGCGTACTGCGCCCAGCCGGTCTGCGGACCAGCACGCTCAGCGCTCTTCACCGGCACTTTTCCCCACTCCAATGGGGTGGTGACCAACAGTGTACCTTTGGGGATGAACGTGAAGACCCTCGGTCAGCGTCTTGCTGACAATGGGGTGCTCGCAGGCTACACTGGAAAATGGCACCTCGACGGAGGTGATTACTTTGGTTCGGGAGTCTGCCCGGAGGGGTGGGAGGAAGAGACCTGGTATGAGATGCACAACTACCTCGAAGAGCTCAGCGATGAAGATCGCATGCGATCTCGCAGAAGTGAGACCGCCTTCGATCCAGATTGGACCCGAGAGATGACCTATGCCCACCGGGTGAGCAACAAGGCGATTGACTTTCTCAGTCGCCATGAAGGAAAAGATTTCTTCCTTGCGGTCAGCTACGATGAGCCGCATGGCCCGTGTATCTGCCCTCCGCCCTTTAACCGCATGTACGAGGGCTTTCAGTTTGCCGATACCCCGGCTTTCCATGACACTTTAGAGGAGAAGCCCTTCTACCAGCAGCTGTGGGCAGGTGACGACTTACACCGGAGCGCTGAAGAGCTCCGCGCTTCTTCTGAGATGCTCTCCCTCTTCTTAGGTTGTAACAGCTTTGTGGATGATGAGATTGGACGGGTGCTCGAGCACGTAAGCGACGATGCGCTGATCATCTTCACCAGCGATCACGGGGATATGCTCGGCTTCCACAGACTGCAGGGTAAAAACGCTGCTTTCTACGAAGAGATTACCAACATCCCATTCATCGTACGCCCGGCGGTACGCACCGAGAAGAACCGAAACACCGTGGTGGAGCATCCAGTCAGCCATATCGATGTTACCCCGACGGTGCTTGATTACTTCGATATTCCGATCCCCAAACTGCTTGAAGGGGTGAGCATGCTCCAAAGCTTTACTGACCCCACCGTGCAGATCAACGAACATGTCTTTTGTGAGTTCACCCGCTATGAGATCGACCATGATGGCTTTGGTGGACTGCAGATGATGCGCTCCATCAGCGATGGCAGGCATAAGCTCTCGATCCATCTGTTGGATACCGACGAGCTTTATGACCTACAGGCCGACCCCCATGAGGTGGTCAACCGCATCGATGACCCTGAGTATGCGAGCATCCGCAATAGCTTGCACGACGCGCTGCTTGCCCATATGGACCGGACACGGGATCTCTATAGAGGGTATCAGTGGGCAGTTCGTCCTTGGAGAGCTGAGAAGAAGGCAGTGTGGCAGAACTCCGGCTTCACCCGTCAGCGGGAGAACGAAGAGTACGAAAGTAGACAGTGGGACTATGATACCGGTCTTCCGATGAAAGAGGCAGTCCGTTCCAAGCTTCTCTACGATGTAAAACAATAGCTGCTAGCAACAGCCGAGCTCGCTCAAAGAGGAGGCGCTGGATAGTGTGCCTTCCACCGCCTCCTTAGCGCTCTCTTTTGCACGTGTTTTCAAGCTCTTTGGTGTGAAGAGCACTGCAAAGTACGCGCTTCTGCTTTACAGTGGACGCTCGGTGGATAATACTGGAAGCAGGAGGCGCTATGAGTGACTATATGGACGGCAGTGGTGTGCAATACCACCTACATATCAAAGCAGGCGACGTAGGTCGCTATGTACTCTTACCCGGCGATCCTAAGCGGGTTCCGCTGATCGCCCGACACCTCGAAGGAGCCAAGCTCATCGCTGACAGCCGCGAGTATGTCACCTATACCGGTACCTTGGATGGAGAGCTCGTCAGCGTGACCTCCACCGGCATTGGCGGCCCCAGTGCTGCTATCGCAATGCATGAGCTTGCCGCCTGTGGAGCAGATACCTTTGTCCGTGTCGGTACCTGTGGTGGTATCGCGAAGGAAGTTCTTGGCGGAGATGTGGTAATCGCTACCGCTGCAGTACGCGCTGAGGGCACCAGTATGGAGTATGCGCCAATCGCCTATCCTGCGGCAGCGGACTATCAGGTGGTGAGTGCCTGTGTCGAGGCTGCGGAATACCTGCAGAAGCCCTACCATGTAGGGGTAGTGCAATGTAAAGA
>DASRNL010000143.1:0-2682 GCA_035647415.1 Sphaerochaeta sp.
GCGCCATGCGCTTAAGCAATAAGAAGGTGCCAGGGATGGCGCAGGCAAGCGAGGCGAGGGTAGCAATGATAATAATTTCGGTGGTCATACGCTCCCTCCTTTGAGTGCAACAACACGCGCCGCTCCCTCCTCACTTAAGAGGAAGGCGTTGTTCCCGTCACTGAGCAACAGCCCATCGCCGGTGAGTTGTTTCAGCAGCCGACGGATATTGCTCCGCTCTCCGAGCAAGAGGCTGATCGTATGGCAGCTGTGGTAGAGGCCCTTCTCTTCGTGCTGAGCAGCCAGCGAGGCCAGCGCGATAAGAATCCGGTCCTCATCAAAGCGTCGGTGGCGCTGCAGTTCGGCGATCTTCTTGATGAGAATCCCTCGTTTAGCACCAAAGAGCAGACTGAGGATGACAATTGCGGTGAGCACCAGCACGATCACCGGGCCGGTGGGTAGATCCAGCATCGCAGCGCTGAGGATCGAGCCGACCATCCCGCTGACGCCGCTGAAGAGCGAGGAGAGGATCACCATCGTCTTCAGGGAGTTGGTCCACTGCCTTGCCGCTGCTGCGGGGGTGACCAAGAGTGCGCTGATGAGGATCACCCCGACAGTCTGCAGTCCGGTGACGATGACCGCTACCAAGAGAGTGGCGAAGATCAGATCGACGATGCGGCGGTTAAAGCCCATGACGGTGGTGGAGTGGGGGTCGAAGGTCGATGCCTTCAACTCCTTGAAGAAGATGATGAGGGCGATGAGGACGATCGCTTGTACGATTGCGATCAAGGCGACATCGCTGGCGATGATCGTCGCAGCTTGGCCGAAGATGAAGCGGTCGAGCCCCGCCTGCGAGGAGTTAGGAAGCTTCTGGATATAGGTCAACAGGAGCAACCCAAAGCCAAAGAATATCGAGAGCACAATCCCATTCGCCCCATCGGTATCGATCTTGGTTGTCCGGGTGATCAGCATGATTGTGGCGATGCCGATGATCCCGGCGATCGCAGCTCCGATGAGCAGAATCGATGGATCTTTGATTCCAGTGAGCAGGTAGGCGATCGCTACCCCCGGCAGCGTCGCATGGGCGATCGCATCTCCGATCAAGCTCTCTCCGCGCAAGGTCATAAAGGTGCCGATCGCCCCAGATCCGAGCCCTAAGAGTAAGGTGCCTAAGGCTACGTTGCGCAGCGTATAGTCAAAGAGTAGGTTATGAAGTAAGGTCATCGATCCTCCCTTGCATCGCTTTAAACTTGCCCTTGAAGGCCTTTTCGAGGTTCTCATCGGTGAAGGTTGTTTTCACCGGCCCATCGGCGACGGTGTGCACATTCAACAGCACCACGTGGTCAAAGTACGCTTTGACGGTCAACAGGTCGTGGTGGACGATGACCAGCGTTTTGCCCTGCTGCTGCAGCTCCCTGAGCACCGCTAAGATCGCCTGCTCGGTGGCGGCATCGACTCCAGCAAAGGGTTCATCCATCAAGAGCAAAGAGGCGTCCTGCACCAGAGCACGGGCGATAAAGGTCCGTTGCTTCTGCCCGCCGCTGAGCTCGCTGATCTGCCGGTCTGCGAACTCGGTCATGCCGACCTTCTTTAGGGCGACAAAGGCAGCCTCTCGCTCAGCTCGCCCAGGTTTTTTGATCCACCCGAGCTTGCCGTAGGAGCCCATCATCACCACATCCAAGACCGTGGTGGGGAAGTCCCAGTCGACCTCACTGCGCTGCGGCACATAGGCGACCTCTCGGCGCATCTGTTTGAGGCTTTTGCCGTAGAACTCCACGCTGCCGGAAGAGACAGGGATCAAGTCAAGAATCGCCTTCAGGAGGGTGGATTTTCCCGCCCCATTGGGCCCGACGATCGCACAGATCACCCCCTCGGGGATGGTGAGGTCGATATCCCAGAGCACGGGGTTGTGGTGGTATGCTACGGTCAAGTCTTCTACTTCAATTGCTGCTTTTGCTTTTTCATTCACAGATACACCTCGTCATAAGGAGAGCGCATCGACAATCGTGTCGATATTATGTCGGACCATGCCCACGAAGGTACCTTCTACGGTGCCACGGTCTCCCATTGCGTCGCTGAAGAGCTCGCCGCCGATCGCCACATCGAAGCCGCGGGAGCGGACCGCTTCGCGCATCGAGTGGACGATTCGCTCGGGCACCGAGCTCTCGATAAAGATCGCTTGGATCTTATGATCTACGATATATTGGGCGAGCTCTTTGACGTTTCTCGTCCCCGCTTCGCTGACGGTAGAGATCCCCTGAAGCCCCTTCACCTCAAAGTCGTAGGCACGGCCGAAGTACTCAAAGGCGTCGTGGGCGGTGATCAGCACCCGCTGCTCGGAATCGAGACTTTGGGCGCGTTCACGCACATAGACATCGAGGGCGTGTAGTTCTTGTATATACTGCTGTCGGTTGAGCGCGATGGTCTGTTGGTGCTCAGGCAAAAGGCTGATGAGCGCCTCATAGGTGGCATCCACTGCATAGAGCCAGAGCGATACATCGAACCAGACGTGCGGGTCATCATCGAGGAGGTACGCTTCGGGGATCGCCTCGCTGACGGCGACAGTCGGCTTCATCTCGCTGAGGGCAGCGAGCACATCGGCCATCTTGCCTTCCAGGTGGAGCCCCCCGTAGAGGATCAAGGCGGCACGGTCGAGGCGTTGTACATCGCTGGCGGTGGCCTTATAGAGGTGAGGGTCTACCC
>DASRNL010000144.1:0-2308 GCA_035647415.1 Sphaerochaeta sp.
TCCCGGTCACCACCTACCTCTTGGAGATCGATGGGGAAGCGATTAAAACAATCGGTCAGGCAGCAGCCTCGATGACCCTCGGTGATGCCTTCAACAACACCGATGCTTCAATGGCGCTCTTCTATGCAGTGATCTTTACCCTCTTTGCAACCTATATCTACTATGTTGCACGCCGACTCTTTAACATCCGCACCGCTAGTGAGGCGATCACCGATGGTATCAAGTCGATGGTCCCTGCGCTGATGATTCTCGCTATGGCATGGACCATCGGATCGGTCATCAACGAGAGCCCTGCTGATGGCGGTCTTGGCCTGGCAAACTTCTTAAGTGATTCGGTTGCAGGCGGCGGATTCCCGATCTTCCTTGTACCGATTATCGCCTTCGCTCTTTCGGCGCTGATCTCCTTCTCCACGGGAACCTCCTGGGGAACGTTCGCTATCATGATTCCCATTGTAATGCCAATCGCTGTCAGCCTTGGTCAAGCGAAGGGATTTGAGAGCGCTGCGCTCTTGAACGCAACTCTGATCTCCATTGGAGCTGTCCTCGGCGGTTCGGTCTTCGGCGACCACGCTTCTCCGATCTCTGACACGACGATCCTCTCCTCCACAGGTGCAGGATGTCCACACCTAGAGCACGTCGCTACGCAGATGCCCTATGCGGTGACCGTGGCCATCTGTGCCTTGGTAGGCTTCATTATCGGTGGTATCACCTTAAATGTAGCTGCTGCTTGGGGGGCGACCCTCGTAGCGTTTGCTGCAGCTATGGTGTTATTGCCCCGCTTCTACACCAAGTAAAAGTGGTGCTTTATTTCCCCTCCTTAGCCCGCCGCCTGGCGGGCTTTTTTGCTTGCTTGTCCTTGCTGTACTCCCCTATACTGAAGACGGAGGCATTCGGTGAATATAGTTGAGATTACCGGAGTGGTGCAGGAGTATGCGTGGGGCAACACCCACTTCATCAGCACCCTCCTTGGCCAAGAGGAGGACGGGAAGCCGAAAGCTGAACTCTGGTTTGCTACCCATCCTGATGGACCGAGCGTTGTGAACGAAAGCGGTGAGTTGCTCGCTGATTTTCTGGAAAAAGATCCAGAGCATTGGCTCGGCTTACACCATCTTTCGCGCTATGGGATGCGCCTTCCCTTGCTCTTGAAGGTGTTGGCGATAGATCAACCGCTCTCGTTGCAGGTGCACCCTTCAGAGGAGCAGGCACAGCAGGGTTGGAAGCGGGAGAAGTCGGTTCGCAAGCGCTTAGACAAAGCCTTCTGGAACTATAAGGACCCCTATGGGAAACCTGAGATGGCGTATGTACTCACCCCCACCACCTTGCTCTGTGGGTTCCGTCCTCTGAAGCAGATCCTCGAGGATCTGCAGGCCCTTATTCCCAAAGCCTATGCTGAGCACTTCTCTGTGATCACAACAGTCCAAGAGAGTGAGGGAATCAGTTTGTTGTTCCGCACCCTGTATGGCCTTGAAGTCGACCAGCAGCGTGCGCTGCTGAACGAGTTCCTTGCTAGTGTTCCCAAGCCCAAGCAGAGCGATAGTGAGTTTGTCAGCAAAGAAGCGCTGGTGCATTGGCTCGCTGAGGTCTATCCAGGAGATCCTGGGATTATCGCCCCGTATCTCTTGCACCTCTTACACCTTGAGCCCAAAGAGGCTCTCTACATCGAAACAGGGATTCTTCATGCGTATATCCGCGGCAATGTCGTCGAACTGATGAGCGCCTCAGACAATGTCTTGCGTGCCGGACTCACAGCGAAGAAGGTCGACCTCGATGAACTCTTGCGGGTGGTAAGCACCGCTGTCGATCCGGTTGAACGAGCACCGACGCTCGTCGGTACCTCAGGCAGGCTCCATATCCTCACCCCGACTGAAGATTTCCATCTGATGGTCCTTGAGGAGGGCTCCTACACGATTGTGGACCGCCACTCCATCGAGCTGCTCTTTGTCACCGAAGGCAGTGCGCGCTTTATCGCTGAGGGAGAGGAGAAGCTGCTGGAGCAGGGCAGGTGCTACGTCATCGCAGAGGCGCTGCCTACCTACCGCCTTGAAGTCTCGGGCACCTTGTTTGTTGCCGATGTCCCGCGGTGAGCGATGGAGTATATAGCCTTAGATTTTGAGACAGCCAACGAGTACCCCGGTGGAGCCTGTGCGATTGCGCTGGTGCGCTTTGCAGGCGATGGGAGTGTGATCGATAATTTCTATTCGCTGATACGTCCAAAGATCCCGTACTTTCACCCAGGGATGACCCGGATCCATCAGCTGGATAGCGAGGCGTGCCTCGCTGCTCCCTCCTTCGCCGATCTCTATAAGAG
>DASRNL010000145.1:0-4132 GCA_035647415.1 Sphaerochaeta sp.
AAATAGTCTTTTCTTCATTCTTTTTACTCCTTTCCGTTTTTCCTACTCCACAGTAGAAGTAGTTACAATTGCATCTCTATATACTCCAAACGTTGCAGGCTCAACACCACACTCCGAATCGTGTGGTAGTTGACCTTCCACGAGTGGCTCATATGACTCCAAATTGGCGTGCCATCCTCCTCTAGCAGCGCCAACCACTCCCCCACCTCGTGATTGATCATCTTGTCAAAGACGAAGCGGTGGACATTCTCATACACTTCAAGGTACTTGCTATCGCCGTAGAAGCGATAGGCATCGAGCATTCCGATGAGGAACTCAGCCTGCTGCCAGAACTCTTTGCTCCGGTCGTAGACACGTGAGCCGTCCAGCGAGCCCTCGACAAAGACACCGCCATGGGTTCTATCAACGCCATAGCTCACCGCATGGGTCAAGAGCTTCTCAAACATCGGATCGTAGGCGCTGCGATCCACTCCGAGGACCCTCAGCGCATCGCTTAAGAGCCAGAAGAACTCCACATTGTGCCCGTAGGAGGTATTATCCAAGGCGTTAGCCTTCTCCCCCTCTTCCCCTTCGAAGCGGTCCCACCCCCAGATGATATCGAACTTGATCTGCGGGGCGATGCTCCAGTCGACGAAGAACTGCGGGATGCCGGTCTTATACTCAGGATGGAGGATTCGCGTATCGATCAAGGAGATTATCTCCAAGAGCTTGCGCCTATGGATCTCTTTACCGCTGGCCCCATAGAGGGCGGTGAACGCCTCCATCAGGTGCATATGCACATCGAGGGTCTTACGATCGCCCCCAGCGGACCCTGAACCATTGAGGGTCCAGTCGCGCTCGAACATCTCCCAGTACCCCCCATAGGAGGTCTCAGCACCATACTTCTGTAAAAGATCAAAGCACGCCTCGGCGAAGTGCAAGCCTAGGGGATCATCGAAGGCCATCGCATAGGTGGCGAGGGCGTAGATGGCGAAGGAGTGCCCGTAGATAATCTTCTGGTCGATCACCACCTGGTTCTTTCGATCAAAGAGCCAGTAGAAGCCCCCGTGTACCGGATCCCAGTAGTGTTCGATGGCAAAGTGTACCCCACGGGTTGCCAGATCCTCACATCTGCCGTCGCTGTCATGGCCGTGCATGGCAGCGAGCGAGAGCGAGTAGATCGTACGCATATGGGCAAGCAGGGACTTCTCATCGACGCCACTGTCCTCACCCTTTGCATCCCATTGAGTCAGATACCCACCCCATTTGGTGTCCCAGAGGCGGTCCAGCCAAAATGGCAGCAGCTCTTCAGAGAGGTGGTATGATAGTTCGGTCTTCCATCCGGTGAGTTTCTCTTTCATCACGATTCCTCACTCTGCTTTTCGAGCGCCCGGTAGAGGGCGACGAAGAAATCCCTATTGTCGCTGGAGAGATAGGAGGTCTCCAATCCCATCCGGCTGAAGGTCTTCATATACCGCAAGTAGTAGGCTGGGTTGTCCATCGGTGGCTCTCCGGTTGACCAGTCCCACCCCTCAGGGGCAAGATCCACCACATGGATTGCACCGTGGTCTACCGGTATGCCAATATTGCGGGCCATCGACAGCGACTTTTCAAAGATCATCGGGCTCATCACCGCCGATCCTACTGATAAGTATACCCCACCCGCTAGGTCAGCGACAGAGGAAACGTACCGTAAAAAGTCACGTTCTGCCGTTCGACCGATTGCAGCACCACGCATCGCTTTGTGGGTATAGATGATATCATGGCCAAACATCGGGTGGCTGGTGCAGGGGATATTTTCACTATAGCAGCGCCCCTGTACGCTATAGGAGGCGTAGGGGTGCTCGATACTCAAAAACCCTGGTGCGATCTTGAGGGTCTCCAAGAGCTCCAGCAAATCCAGCCCTGCAGCGCTCTTGGTAAGCTCTGATGAAGAAGGGATTGTAAGTCCCTTGTTCACAATCATCTTACCGACACTCTCGCCGTAGCCAAGCCCTTCAAAGGCTCCGACGGCTAAGGCGAGGTTCAGGTAGAGGCCTGTTTCATCCCAGGTGCCAAACTTCCCTTCAGCCACATTGGCTCGTACATCCTCGCTGCTCTCCCCTTGATAGGCGAACTCCCAGTCGTGGATAATCCCCGCCCCATTGGTGGCGAGGTGGGTGAACCACCCACGGCTTGCCATCTCTCCTAAGAGGCGCCCCAGCCCATTCTTGATCGCATGGGCGCCGAAGGCGAGCATCACCGCAGAGCCATTCTTTCGAGCTTGGAGGATATCAGAGGCTATCTTCTCTACCCTGTCGGCAAGCTTGGCCTCGGTGACAAAGGCTGTATCAGAAGGATCCACCACAGCGGTGGTGATATCAACTAAATTTTTACGCTCATTAAGTGGATAGGCTGTAAGCTTCGAACGATCAAACATCTTAGGCCTCCCACCCCAAGAGTGCTAGGAGCTCAGCATGGTAGGAAAAATCTGGAATCAAGATCCGCGATCCGCCTTCGATGAGGCGTTTACGCTTAGCAGGGTTCACCCCATAGCGACGGACCTCGTCGCTGAGGATCCCGACGCTGAGAAGCCCACGTTTTCTGCCTTCGCGCATCTCCACCGGGCCATCTCCGAAGATTGCAACCTTCTCACTGGGGACATCCAAGGAGGCGAGGATCTCGCCGATTACCACCTGCTTGGGATCTGCATCCACATTCCCCACTGAGCCGAGGATTCTTCCAGCAAAGAGGTCGGCGTAGCCGAGCAAGGTCGCCTCACGGATCACATCCGCTTGGTCGGTCCCACTGGCCAAGTAGAGGGTAACCCCTCGCTTGTTCAGGTAATGGAGGAACTCTACCGAGCCCTTCATCACCACATCGCGCGTCTTTAGGCGCCCTGCAGTAATTTCGGCAACTCGCTTATCTACCATTTTTAAAAGATCAATATTATAGAGCTCCTTATACCCCTCAGGACTGAGGATCTTATCCTCAAGGACATATCCATACTCAGCTACCATCTCCACCAGATAGTACATCTGTTCGATCGTCTGAATTCCGGTGGTAACGCTGATGAACTCTCTAGAGGCTGCGGTAATTGCTTCAATCTCATCCAAGGAGAGCTCGCTATACCGCTCTCCGGTGATGGCGCTAATCATCGTCTGCTCCATCACCGGCTCCCACCCCTCTCTTAGGACTGAAATCGTCCCATCGTGGTCGAAGATTGCCACCTCAGGGAAGGGAAAGCCATCGACCGAGTCGATGATTTCGATGGGAGTCTCTTTATAATAGGTAGCTAAGCGACTATCGCTCGCTATATCTGCATTGTATCGATACTCAACACTTTCGCTTAGTGCGAGGATCTCCTCTACGGTGGGGTTCCCACACCCGTAGAGGGTCTTCACCGAGACCGCTGCTGCAAGGTTTCCTACCCGCGCGCTATCGAACAAAGAAGCGCCGCGAGCTAGGGAGACAGCAAAGCCACCTAAGAAGGCGTCCCCTGCTCCGACGGTATCGATGCGTCCGCGCATTGCAATACCATCGAGACGGACTGAATCCTTCCCATCAGAAACTTCTGCCCCTCTTTCGCCGAGGGTCATCACCACTGGCTTGCCAAAGAAGGCATAGAGCTCCTCAGCGCTTGCCTTCTTGCCCAAAAGGCGCGCTCCTTCGGTATCGTTGAGTTTATGGATGGTATTTTTATAGACAGCATTGAGACTGCGACAGTCAGCGATCCAAAGCACATCCGGGTGCTTTGCGATACAGGCATTGAGCCGCTTCTGAAACGCTTCGCTATGAAGGCCTTGGGGGACCTGCTCGTTGATGATCACCACCGAATAGCTTGAGATCTTTTCTTCTAAGTGAGCGAAGAGAGCATCGATGCTCGCCTTTGCAGGGATATTGAAGTTCCCGCTATCGTAGCGAGGATGTTCCTCGCTACCTTCGAAGACCTTGTGGTAGACATGGGTCGACCAATTGTTCTCTTGGGTAACAACTCCCTCTCTACCTAAAGAAGATTGATCGAAGAGATCAAAGAGGGTCGGAGCGAAGATATCAGAGCCTACGATTCCGTAGAGGTCGACCTGCTCAGCTCCGAGCACCTTGCAGTTCAACGCTACATTACACGCTCCACCTAAGGTAGCTTTTGTACTTTCCACTGAAAATGATTGTAGGG
>DASRNL010000146.1:0-6298 GCA_035647415.1 Sphaerochaeta sp.
ATACCTCTCACGTTGGCTCAAAGGTGAATCGCGGGCCAACTTCCCCCTGCTGGTCCCCCTCTATCCAGTCTTCTCCGCAAGCTCCACCCTGCACGCTGAGTGAGCTCAGATCTCTGGGGCGATCCGTTCGAGATTTCTATACCCCCAGAGGAAGAGGGTGCTGGTGACCAAAAACGAGAGTCCATCGCTCACCGGCGCTGCCCAAAGGATCCCTGTAAGACCAAAGTACTTCCCAAAGAGAAGGATCGCTGGAATCAAGAAGAGCCCTTGTCGGCTTAGGATCAGCACCAACGCAGTCTTGCTGCGCCCGATCGCCTGGAAGAAGGAGCTTCCAACGACCTGAAAACCGATAAAGGGGGTGAGAAGGAACCACCTGGTGAGGGCAAAGGTCCCTAGGGCGAGCAGTTCAGGCTCTCGGTTGAAGAGCCCGACCATCGCCTCGGGCCAGATGCGCGTGGCGACATACCCCACCGTGACCACTAACGTCCCCCAGATGATCCCCAGCCGTGCTGCCTCCCGTACGCGGTCGAACTTCCGCGCTCCAAAATTGAAGGAGACCAAGGGCTGTACTCCTTGGTTGATGCCGATGACCGGCATCAAGAGCAAAGTCTGCAGGCTGTTTATAATACCCATCGCTGAAATTGCTAAGTCTCCGCCGTGGGTCATCAAGGTCTTGTTGAGGATGACATTGAGGAGGCTGTTGACCAGCTGCATCGAAAAGGGAGGAATCCCTAGGGACATAATCATCCGCATCACCTGTGGTTTAGGGCGAATCTCGCGTATCTTCAGCTGCACGCGGCTTCGCTTGCCAAGGAAGTAGGAGAGTACCCAGATGAAGGAGAGCAGCTGGCTGATAATCGTCGCCAACGCTGCTCCTTCCATCCCCCAGCCAAAGCCGTAGATGAAGATCGGGTCGAGGATGATATTGGTCCCAGCTCCAAGGAACATCGAGAGCATCGCAACTTTGGGGCTGCCGTCAGCGCGGATAAAGTGGTTCATCCCCATGCTGGTGACTGAGAAGGCTGATCCGTAGAGGATGATGGAGAGGTAGCTTTTTGCATACGGCAGAATCTGTTCACTTGCACCAAAGAGACGTAACAGTGGCTCCAAGAAGATCTGTCCCACGATGAGAATGACAATTCCACTGCCTACCAGAAGGATGACAGCATTCTGCAGGACTACCGCAGCCTCATCCTCACGGTTTTGCCCGAGGCGGATGGAAAAAAGTGTCGCCCCTCCGATGCCGTAGAGGACCCCCATCGCCAAGAGGATAATCATAATCGGGAAGCTGATGGTGATACCGGCGATCCCGTTTGCTCCGATATGCGGAGCGTTACCGATGAAGATACGGTCGACGACATTGTAGAGGGCGTTGACCATCATCCCGACTATCGCTGGAAAGCTGAAACGCCGAAGCAGTTTAGGGATAGGTTCAATGCCGAGGGGGTTCTGTGCTACTGCGGTGGTTTTCATCAGGAAGGCTCCTTGCTATCTGTTGTTAAAAGCGAGTAGAGGGTGGTGCAGAGTAGCTCATACGCTTCAGCACCCAATTCTTCTCTTGCATGTTGGTTCCAGGCATCGATCGCTGGTTCGATTTCAGCTTGGAGTGTCTTCGCACGTTCGGTGAGAAAGAGGCGGTTACACCGGCGATCCACGGGATCGCTGATGCGCAACAGGTACTCCTTCTTCTCTAAGGTACGTACCGCCCGGGCGATCGCCGCTTTGTCGATCGACAAGAGCGAGGCGAGCTCCTCTTGGGTACGATCCTCTTTGCGATAGAGAGTACGAAGGATACCCACCTCAGCACTGGTAATCTGATAGGGTTTGAGCACCTGATTGAGGTAGGCGGTGTTGCGACGGTGGAGAATTGCCACCAAGCGTCCAAGCGTCTCTTGCATGGAGGCTACTGTAAAGAATATTAGTTGACGAGTCAACTAATGCAGGAAAATAATGAATATTCTAGCGAACAAAGACCCGGCTTATCTCTCCTTTGCTAACAAAACAAATAATTAGAAATCAGGGATGAAATCGCTAAAACAATCATATACTACAACCAGAAAAGCATACGGATGCAGGAAAAGGTATTTTTAATACCGATTACTGTATTCATCTTGCTTTCATGGAGTATTGCCTTTACCATAGCAGAACAGGATTTGTTGAGGGGTATGCGTGTGACAACATCTTCAGTAAGAATTCGTTCTGTTACGATTAAGAACTTGAAAAATGTGGTATCGGGGACACTAGCATTTGAAAATATCAGAAAATCGCATGGAGCAAATGTGCTAGGGCTGTATGGACAGAATGGATCAGGAAAAACAGCATTGATCGATGCGATTGAGTTGCTGCAATATACACTCCGAGGGAAAGAAATTCCCCAGAGATATATCCACTACATCAATGCAGGTTCTGATGCAATCACGCTGCTCTTTGCCTTTGTCGTTCAGATGCCCGAAAAGAGCATCAATATTTCATACCAATTCAGCCTGAAAGCAGTTGTCGATACCATTGATCGAAATATTGACTCACCACAGTTGGGGGAGCCAAAGAGACGAATCTGTGTTTTTGATGAGATCCTCAAATGTCCAATCTTTGGAGAAGGGAAATCTCGCATGGGGATGTTGATCGATACTAGAGGCACAGAAGTATTCAGTCCCAAACCCAAATTACATCTGTTGGTAGGGAGAGATAATCAAATTGAAACGGATCTACAGGTAGCAAAGAAATTGGCAAGCATACAGGGGCGTTCATTTGTTTTCTCTAGAGAATTGCTCAATACCATCAGAGGTCATAATGAGCGAGAGGACTACGACGATGAAGAACGCAGCACGTACCTCTATTTGATCAAACGGTTGGTTAGCTATGGCAACTATGAACTTTTCGTATTCAACACATCCAATTCTGGGGGTAGTAGTATCAACGCTCAACCGTTAGCTTTTGCTTTCACCAAAGAGAGCAAGGGTATCATGGGTGTTTGTTTCTTGCTTCTAGATTCTCCTGCAGTCATTCCACAGCAAGCCAAAAGTATTGTTGAGCGAGAGATTGAGAGGATAAACGTCGTTTTACGAGAGATAATTCCTACGCTTACCATTGGTATCAAAGATTTAGGCACGTTGGCACTGGAAAATGGAGAGATAGGGAGTCGTATACAGCTTATGTCTCGAAGGGGAAGTGTAGAAATTCCACTGAACTGTGAGTCAGAAGGTATAAAAAAGATTATTTCAATCCTCCATCTGCTCATCGGTGTCTATAACCAGAGTGTGGTTACCGTGGCGATAGATTCACTTGATACAGGAATTTTTGAATATCTCTTAGGTGAACTAGTAAAAATCATTTCGGAACGAGGAAAGGGACAGTTGATATTCACCTCTCACAATCTCCGTCCCCTAGAGACATTGGATCGTGGAAACATTGCATTCACTACTGCAAATCCAAATAACAGGTTTGTTCGTATGGTTGGAGTAAAAGATTCGAACAATCTTCGTGATGTTTACTACCGAAATATTATGGTTGGATTGCAGGAGGAAGAGCTTTATGAGCAAACAAACAATGCTGAAATAGCTCTTGCATGTAGAGAAGCTGGAGAATTTAGTGGCCCGTAGAAAAATCGTATTGATGATTGTAGCAGATCCCTCAGACGCAGAGGCATTCGAAGCTCTGTGTAGTCGAATCTTACATAGGCATGACCAGCGTGTACACATAGTGCATGGCGATATCACCACAACAAGGGGTTCGCATGATATATGATATAACAATCCAGTAGTATGAAAACCAGATGCAAATTTACCAGTGTCTATCGTTACACATGATGACGTACGTAGGAGAGAAAGATTGTGTCAGCAGTAAATACCCCGCTTTTGCAAACAGAGCGGCTGCGGTTAAGAAAATTTAGTCTTCGAGATTTAGATTCGATTCTCCATCTCTTTGGTGATAAAGAAGTCAACGAATTTTTGCCTTGGTTCCCCGTTACTACAAGAGAAGAAGCGAGAGGGTTCTATGAACAGAACTATCTGCAACGGTATCAGAGGGAAGCTGGATATCACTATGCAATCTGTTTGAAAACTGAGGATATCCCTATCGGATGGGTGCAAGTTCGAGCTGATGAAAGCATGGATCTTGGGTACGGCTTAGCAAAAGAGTTTTGGTATACTGGTATCGTAACCGAAGCGTGTGTTGCGGTGTTAGAACGAGTGAAGCAAGATGGATATTTGTATGTTACTGCTACTCACGATGTTAATAATACGGCCAGTGGGAGGGTCATGCAAAAGCTCCAGATGCAGTATATGTATACCTATCAAGAGCTCTGGCAGCCAAAAAACAAGTTGGTGACGTTTCGTATGTACCAACTGAACTTTGATGGAGATTCTACAAGGGTGTATAGAAACTATTGGGAGCTAAATCCGGTGCACTATGTAGAGGCGATACACGATTCGTGTTTGATACGACGTATGTGTCAAAACCATACTGGTGTCTTTGTTTAAATCACCTCTTACTATCTTTGCTCTGTGATATACTGGAGGCACTATGCAAAAAGAAACCAAAATTGCGCTTTTGTATGACTTTGATAAGACCCTCACCACCCGGGATATGCAGGAGTATACCTTCATCCCCGAGCTGGGTCTCAGCGCCCAGGAGTTCTGGAAGCGAGCGAACACCTTAGCAATTGAGGAGCAGATGGATGGCATCCTCGCCTATATGAAGCTGATGCTCGATGAGTCAAAAGCACAGCGGCGTCCGATCCGTCGAAGTGACTTTGTAGGTCTTGGGGCGAATCTTGAGTTTTTTCTTGGGGTAGAAGGGTGGTTTGCGGCTATCAATGCTGTAGGAGGCGAGCTGGGGTTGCAGGTGGAGCACTATATCATCTCCAGTGGGCTCGCCGAGATTATTGAAGGCTCAGCAATTGGAGAACACTTCACCAAGATCTACGCCTGTGAATACCTCTATGATGAGAACGGGGTAGCGGTGTGGCCGAAGCTAGCGGTCAACTATACTGCTAAGACACAGTTCCTTTTTCGGGTGAACAAGGGTGTCTTGGATGTCAGCGAGGACGCTGCCTTGAATGCCTACACCGCAGAAGCCGATCGACCGGTTCCCTTTCGCAATATGATCTACATCGGTGATGGGTTGACCGATGTGCCTACGATGAAGCTCGTCAAAGAGAGTGGGGGTTCCTCGATTGCTGTCTACCCACCAGGGGGAGAGACGGTGGCACATCAGCTGATGAGCGCCGGGAGAATCAACTACTTTGTTCCTGCTGACTATCGAGCACACAGCCCGCTCTTTGCATTGGTGCGTACAATCTTAGAGAAGCTCCGAGCGGAGAATATCCTTGCCCAAGAGACCGCTCGAATGGCAAAGGCTGCCCAATCATCCTGTTAGACCCGCCTCCATCAGCTTCGCAAGCATCTGCATGCCACCTCGGTTGGGGTGGACCCCATCGGGCAAAAGATTATCGGCTTCGTTGATTGAGTAGCTCGCCAAGTCGATTAGGTGTGCTCCAGGGACCTGTGCAACGGCAGTGCGAATCGCCTCAGCCAGATCGAGCTGGGTCCATCCGTGGACATTAGGTGTAGTGAGCTTGCGATCGAGGCGTTGTAGCGGGGTGCAGAAGTAGATTGCACTCTCAGGGTGTAGGTCCACCATCATCTCTACCAGCTCTTGGTAGGCACTGGTGAAGACCTCCAAGGTAGCTGGCTCATCCTTATTACCCCAGTCGTTGGTTCCCCCGAAGACAATAATATAATCGCCTCCAAGGTTTCGTTGCCTGCTTGTATCGAGGTAGCAGGAGGTAGGAGGTTTTAGACCGGTGCGGCTGATTCTCGCCCCCGAGTAGGAGTCATTGCAGAAGAGCTGTAGGTTCAGGCGCTCTGCTAGGATCGCCCACCACATATCTTCAACAGCGGTGACACCGAACGCTGGCTCAGGGTAGAAATACTCATTCTCAGCGGGGATGTAGCCGACAAAGGAGGAGATGGAGTCTCCGAGAATAGAAAAACTCTTCTGGGTCATGGTCAGAACTCTACTAAAGAGTAGCGCTGTGGGCAAGGGGCGTACTTGACAGGGGGCGCCCCATTGCCCATTGTGAAGCTATGATTTGTACTTACCTCGGTCACAGCACCTTTTTGCTGGAAACTCAGAACCTGCGTCTGCTCTTTGATCCCACTGTAGTGCCAGCTGTAGAGCAATCTGAAAAGCCACTCTTGGTCTTCTTCAGCCACCGTCACAGCGACCATTACAACGGCTCCCTTTTCAGCCTCTCAAAAGACCATGCGGTCACCTATATCCTCTCCGATGATATTCC